>DATFJD010000435.1:0-3402 GCA_035269475.1 Halalkalibaculum sp. | reverse complement strand
TTGAAGTAGACTTGGCAACCTGTTTAAAAGCCTCTGTTGACTGATTATTTAAATACCGGTCCAGCAGCTCCTGGCCTAACTTGTAGCCTTCCAGGCCCTTCAGCTGAAATGGTTCGCGATCCTCATCTAATATTTTTTCATGATTCAGGTACATGCCGAATCGATTCTGCAAGAGGTACTTTGCAGGATGTTGAAAGAAACGCACCAGCTCTGAAACGGATACTCTTTGAAAATCCTCTTTGGGTTCAGGTAAATCGGAAGATAGAAATGGAGAGTTGTCACCGTTTGAAGCTAAAAGATGCCCCGCTATAGATCTATTCTTCGATGAATAACTGAATAATCCCTGTTCTCTTTCTATCCTGAAATATTTTGGACTGAAAGACTGCAGCGGATGTTTGGTCACCAGCCTATCTTTGTCAAGTCCGTAGCGTTCCAGCAGGTAGTCCTGAAGTTCTCTAAGAACTACAGAGGGCGGGTAATCAGAATCCTGACGATTACTTTGTCCTGTATAACTTATGTACAAACGTTTTTCTGCAGCCAATACGGTCTCTAAAAACAGCTGCCGATCTTCATTACTGTGCGAGCGATCACCCGTTTTCGGGCTTTTATTTATCAGGTCGAATGCTACCGGCATTTTGGAACGGGGAAACTTGCTGTCATTCATCCCCAGAATGCAAATTACCTTTGCCGGAATATTACGAACCGGTACCATGGAGCTGAAAGTTACCCCGGTTCCGCTTCTTCCACCGCTGACTTTCTTTTCTTCAAGTTCCGTTTTAAGATATTCGCGCACTATGCGGTAAGGTGTCTTGCCATGGAAACCGGAGAGGCCTTCCATTTTTTCTAACTTTTCCAGTTGCCTTCGCAAACGCTGTGTTGCATGAAAAAAATCTTCGTCCTCAGGTATGAAGCGAAATAGCCATTTTCTGAATACACCTGCCCAATGAGATAGCGACTTCGACTCCTGAATATCATCGTGGAAGTTGAAAAGCAGCGTCATCAGGTGGGCGAATCGGCCGACTAAAAGTGCATCCTCTGACCTTTCTACCTCTTGATAGGGATAAATTCCATTAAAAAGCTTGTCATCTCCTGCTTGCATGGCATAGCCAAGCATCATCCGGTCGAGGCCTGATTGCCAGGTAAAACTATCGGTTTCCGGTAACCCTATAGCACCTTTTGATGCTTTATCAATTCCCCATCGAATGCGATTATCGTCAATCCAGCGCTCCAGGGTTTTAAGGTCTTCTTCTGTAAAACCAAATTTATGCTGCAAAGGCTTACAGTCCAACAGATCCACTACATCCGTAACTTTGAAGCGGCTGTCCGCCAGTTCAAGAAGCTTTAGCACCGTTTTTACCACAGGATTTACATGACCCTTATCGTTTTCAGCCAGATGGAAGGGTATCTTGGGCAATGATTCTTCAATGGTGTCAAAGACGGCCTTTATTTCGGTGGAATATGAGGTGAGGTCCGGAGCGACAACCAGAACATCGGATGGATTCAGGCTTTCATCCTGCTCAAACATAGCCAGCAACCGGTCATATAAAACTTCCACCTCTCGCCTGGCACTGTGGCAGGAATGAATGGTGACGGCCGGGTCTTTCGGATTTACGGCAGTTTCACTTTTGAATCCTTGCAGTGACTGCTTAAAGGATTCCAGCACGGAGTTTGGGGTGCCCTTTTTCTTTCTTAGGTCAATGTATTCGGCCTCTATTTCATGCTGACTTATATAAGAATTAAGAAGAGATCGATACTCTTTGCCGGTTGTACCCATAGATTCACGAATAGGATGGTCAAATTCCTCAGCCGGTTCGAGAGCATAAAAATATACATCGGTTAGCCCTGCAAGCTTTACCAGGATTCTCAGGTAGATCGGAGGCATCGTAGATACACCAAAGACGGATATGCGTTGCGGCAGACCTTCACGGTTTATTGTTTCCTTTTCTATTGCCTCCAGAAGTTTCTGCTGAAGCAGTGCCCGATGTTCATGATGGGTTCCGGGATCATCGTGCCAGTAATTAACGAGTTTTCGCCACAGAATCGATTGCCAACGCTCTTCCGGAAATTCGGTAACCGGCGGGTTATCCTTAGCCTCCCACGAAGTAAGCATTTCGGGCCTGTAGGTCAGGTACTGGTCAAAAACATCAGCAATTCGCCCGGCAAGCTTCCATCGACGCATTTCCCGCTTTAGCGGGTCCTCTTCTCTGGCATACTCTTGTAAAATACCCAGGGCCGGATCGTTGTCGTTCTTTAGCAGGTTTAGAATGGACCATGCCATGGGAATCCTGTCTGAAGGCAAGGTCTCGGGTATATCAGAGTCCATCATTCTAATGAGTGCCCATATCCGCTCGGCGGGAAATTCAAACTTAAGATTAGCGGCTATACCTCTTTCTTCGGCAATATGAAATGAGAGCCACTGTGCCATGCCGTGGTTCTGGACGATAAATATTTCAGGAGAAAGCGGATTTACGGGAGGATTATTATCAAATTGGTTAAGCAGTTCACCTGCAAGATCATGTAAATCGGTACCGCTGCAGTATGTGAGCATTATTCCCTTTTGATATTAATACGTTAAAGTTACTCCTCTTCAGGTAGCTTTAGGAGTTGCAAACTATGCTGAAATAGCCCCTCTTTCATTTTGCTGCCTTACAGATATCATAAAGCCCGCAAATAATTATTTCTCAATTTCTGCCAGGTAGTCTTTAATTCGGTCAGCATTCACTCCGAGATCACCTCTGCCTAATCTTGAAACGGACCTTACATCGATTTTACTGCCGTTATCAGTAGTATCCACCCTGATAACAACATCATCAATAAATCCGAACCAGGGCAATTTATGATAGGCTTCTATTCGCAAATCTTGTTTGTTTTCCGCAATTATTTCCCATGGCATTTGCCTGGCCGCTTGCAGTGCCCTCTCGTAAGCTTGAGCCGGGGGAATTTCCAACCTCAACGTCTCAAGTCCGTCATAAAACGCTTTTTGAGCTTTGGCAACCTCCTCGCCTCCATATTCCGTTTTATTGGCTGCATCGGCCCTCAGCGGAACAATTGCTTCGAACTCAGGCGGATTATCTGTGTCGGTAGTAATATCGTGAATCGGCGGATACCCTTTTTGGGTTTCCATATACCAATAGCCGAAATTCGCCAGTACAGCAAGGCAGAGAATGATAGAAGTATAAACCATCCAGGAGCCTTTATAACTCTTTCTTGACTTACGTTTTTTTACCGCATGGATGATAAGAATAATCAGCCCAAGACCAGCGGCGATAGCTGCTCCCGGAATCAATGTTCGAAATGCCAGGCCAGGCTCCCACGAGCCCCACTGGTAACCATAACCGGAGAGCAGAAGCATTAAAGAACCAATAACGGCTATAACTAATGAAGTGATCGCGAGTTTAGAAT
>DATFJD010000434.1:0-4207 GCA_035269475.1 Halalkalibaculum sp. | reverse complement strand
GTAAAATGCGCTTCAGGAAGCATGGTTTCCAGCTCCTTTTTGGCGGGCCCATCACCTACCACCAAAGGCCTGATGCTGTTACCCAGCTTCTTGGCCACATCGACAAAAGTCTGAAGATCTTTTTCCCAAACAAGTCGGGAAACGAAACTTACCACCTTCTCCTCATCCTTGATACCCAGGGAGCGCCGCCAATCCATATCCCGCTTGTCAGGATGAAAGCGATCGGTATAGACCCCCCTTGCCCAAATGCGTATGCCGTCGTTTATACCTTGTTCATTCAGTTCATCGGCCATTGATGGTGAAGGCACGTAAATGTGCTTGCACTGGCTGTAAAACCATTCCAGGTACTTCCAGCCCAGCATTTCAAGCATGTTCAGATTATAATATTTAAGATAGCTGGTGAAATGTGTGTGATAAGATGATACTATCTGTATCTCGTTAGCCTGAGCCCAGCGCATGGCTCGAAAACCCAAAAGGTCGGGGGTAGCTAGATGGACCAGCGTGGGCCCGAATTCTTCAAGACGCCGTTGAGCCGAGTCGGGAAAGCCGACGGTTACCCGGTACTCGGGACGTCCGGGCATCGGAACCGACGGTACCGCTACAAGCTCTCCGTTATGTTCGAAAGCAGGATCCTCAACCGTGGGACCGAATACTATATTCGGCACATCATTTCTTTCCAGAAAGTCAACAAGCCTGTTTAAGGTCAGAGAAACGCCGTCCCTTATGTGATTATAATTTCCGGTAAAAATTGCTACTCGCAGTTCACTCATAAATTTTCCAATGCATCTTACAGATTTGTATCTTTACCCCGGTCATTACAAAACTTGCTTGAAGACCTTCAGGTAGAAATTCATTTAAGCCTCCAAATATACAAATTTTAATGAAAGCCTTTGTAACGGGTGGAACCGGTTTTATTGGAAGTCACTTAGTTGATACCCTGATCGATCATGACGGGTATGAAGAGATTCGATGCCTGGTACGCAATAATGAAAAATGGCTGAAGGACAAAGATTTCGTAAAGGTTAAAGGTGACCTGGACGATCTTTCCGTGCTGAAAAAAGCTGTGAAAGGTGTAGATGTCATTTTTCACCTGGCGGGTTTGGTGATGGCTCCTAACTACCAGGAGTTCGAACACGCCAATGTCGACGCAACCGAGAACTTAATTCGCATAGCTAAGAAACAGGGTATTAAAAAAATTGTTGTGCTTTCTTCACTTGCAGCGGCCGGACCAAGCCAAGGCAGGCCGCTGACCGAAGAAGATCCCATGCATCCTGTCAGCATGTATGGAAGGTCAAAGAAACAGATGGAAGAAATGATTCACCGAATTTACTCCGGTGATGACACTTCTATTACCATACTGAGGCCACCTGCAGTATACGGTCCGCGTGAAGACCAGATTTTTACCTTCTTTAAAGCGGTATCGAACAGAATTTGTCCGATCATTGGCGATGGCAGGCACCCGAAAATTTCTTTGGTTTATGTTTCCGACGTCATCCAGGGCATTCTAAAGGCATCGGAACAAAAGATGACAGGTGTAAACACATACTTCATAACAGGCAAAGAAGTCCACACCTGGAATGAAATTAGGGGAACTACAGCCAAAGTACTGGGTAAAAAGTCTATACCCATTTATCTCAAACCGAAATTTGTAAAAAAAATAGCGGGTATTATTGAAAAAACTGCATCATTCTTTGGAACTTATCCCGTTATCAACAAGGAAAAAGCCAATGAGATGATCATGGAGTGGACCTGTAAGGCAGACAAGGCTGAAAAGGAATTGGGATACAAGCCCAGTTATACTTTAGCCGAAGGAATAGCCCGCACCATACATTGGTATCAACTGCATCACTGGTTATAATTAACTGAAGGACAATATGACAGCTAAACGAGTTCTCACTTTTACGTTTTTATTCATCTTTGGAGTGGTATTGGTCTCAAACGGGCAGCCCCGTTTGACAAAAGACTATACTACAAGCATGGAAATTCCATCGGTAATTGCTATGGAAAGCTCTCCGGCTCACCTCTATGTTTTATCCGATTCGGAAGGGATGGTGGTATTTCGTGCGCACAGTGACAGCCTGCAGTGGCTCTATTCGTCAACGGGCATGGAACAGCGCGGCAACCGCGTTACCGCTGACATACGTTTTGCCTACCTGTTTGGCTATAACCGGAGGCTTACGGTTCTTGAACCTACCTCCGTGCTTGGCGTTTACTCTTCTACCCTGCTCACTGAAAAACCTCTTGATGCCCAGCGAATTGAACAGAAGCTCTACCTGGCACTGGGCGCTAAAGGACTTGCCCGGATTTCCCTGCGAAACCCGGCTTCCGTAGACAGTACGGCAGAGGTTGTAGCCGGCCAAAGCTTGCAGAATGAAAATATTATTGATCTGGAAGCTTCCGGGAAGCAGCTTTTTGTGCTATCAGGCGGTAAAAAGCTATTTATATTCCAGTCCGGTGAAAAGGGCCTCAGCCTGAGCCGTGAACTGCCCCTGCTTAGAGAGATGGACCGCATATTCCTGCTAAACCAAACATTGATCGGTTCCGATAAAAACGGAAATATCTATGAAATCAATCGTGAAGGAGAGCTGTCAAAACTGGGCTCTATTGAAGAAGAGGTGAAGAAAATCAGGACCTGGAACGATTGGTTGATTATAAAAGGCAGCTCGAACCGTGTTTGGACCTCCTACCAAAACCGTTCACCTGTACTCTGGAAAGACGACCCCGATGCGGGAAACTATTTTACCGTTACCAAAGACCAGTTCTGGCTGAGCGAGTACAATCAGATCAGCCGGATAGTTTCGGGACAGCCTTCTGCTGCAAATAATTCAACCGTCAATTCCCCTGCGCTGCCGGCAAACATAAACCTGACGCCTGTGAACGATCAGGTAGTACCCTATCCAAAGCCTTTGCTGATTGCCTTTGAGCTTGAGGGCAATATTCCAACTGAACAAGTTCAGTTTGCCTACCAGTCGGATATTGAATCGGCTAAAATAAAATCCAATGGATTTTACTGGCAGCCCAAGGCCGATGATGTCGGGCAGCATCGATTTAAGGTCATTGCTACCGCCAGCAACGGTGCCACCGACAGCACCATTTTTTCGGTGGATGTACGATCTTTCAATGCACCTCCAAGGTTTGCACCCCTGCGGCCGATCTCCATACCGGTCGGGGAATCATTTACCTTGCCGGTTAAAGCAACAGATCCCGATGGCATGCACCAGAATCTCGTGCGGTATCTTGGCGTTGACCTGCCTGAAGGAGCCACCGTCAATGAACAAACCGGAGAGTTTATATGGACACCGACTGCACGACAAGTGGGTGAAAACAAGTTCAGGGTCATCGCCACCGACCAATATGGGGCGGCATCCTCGGTGGACATTACCATACGGGTGGTGAACGCCAAGAGAGGATCAGAAAGCGGCAACTAACAGGCTCCAAATTCTGTTGGAACCACTGAAGACCTGAATTCCGGTTCAAATTAAAATCAGAAGCAATACCTTGACTGAAAAAGATTTTCGCTCTCGTCTTCTTGCCTGGTACGATAAAAATAAACGAGATATGCCATGGCGTGACTGTCACGATCCCTATAAGACGTGGATTTCTGAAATTATGCTGCAGCAGACCAGGGTTGACCAGGCCACTCCCTATTTCGAACGTTTTATGGAGCGCTTCCCGGATGTCTATGCCCTGGCAGAAGCCGATCAGCAGGATGTGCTGAAGGTTTGGGAAGGGCTGGGCTATTACAGCCGGGCCCGCAACATGCATCATGCGGCAAAGACTGTCGTGGACAAATTTAAAGGCAAAATACCCGACACAGAAAAAGATATCCTGGAGCTGAAGGGAGTCGGGCCCTATACCGCTTCTGCCGTTCTAAGTATCGCTTTTTCAAAACCTCATGCCGTCGTAGACGGCAATGTGCTCCGAGTGCTGACGCGCTATCTGGGCATCGAAGACGACATCAGGAGCGCCGCTACCAAGAACGCTATACAGGAAGCAGCGGACGAGCTTCTTGATAAAAACCGGCCCGGAGACTTCAACCAGGCCGTGATGGAACTGGGTGCCACTGTTTGCACTCCTTCAAATCCAGATTGTAGGGAATGCCCGGTCAGTGCAGGCTGCGTGGCATACTCCACACTGAAAACAGATTCCATACCCTATAAATCGCCGGCAAAAAAACGGCCACACCATCAGATAGGTGTGGGGATTA
>DATFJD010000433.1:0-5663 GCA_035269475.1 Halalkalibaculum sp. | reverse complement strand
TCGGCATGCAGCCAGGAGCCGCATGAAGTTCACTATGGCAGTGATGAGTGTGCTTACTGTAAAATGATGATTACTGATAACCGTTTTGCCGCGCAGGCAGTTACTGAAACAGGAAAGTCCATTAAGTTCGATGCCATAGAGTGTATGGCTGATTATGCAGGTGAAAAAAAGGTAGAACTGCAATCTGCTGAACTATGGGTGAGTGATTTTAACAACCCCGGAGAATGGGTAAATATTAACAATGCATTTTTAATTAGGAGCGAAGTTATAAATAGTCCTATGGGAGAATCTCTGCTGGCTTTGGATAACGAGAAAGATTTGAAGGAGCATCTTGCAGAATATCCCGGAGAAAGAGTAGAATGGCAGCGACTGGTTAAATAAAAGCCGGAAAAAACCGGTATTAAAATAAGGATTGAACATTATGTGGTCGAAGATTAAACAACTCATATTGCTGTGCGGGTTAGTAGCATTTGCTATGAATGCTGAAGCCCAAACCATAACCGTCTCACCGGGAGGGAATATCCCTACGATTTCAAAGGCAATTGAGATGGCCGACTCAAATGACGTCATACGATTACAAGAGGGACGTTATGCCGAGCGTGATATCATCATCAACAAACCGCTGACTATTGAAGGTGAAGGTGCGGCTATTATAGATGCCGAAGGGAAAGGTTTCGCTCTAATCGTGCGTGCCGACAACGTTACCATCCGCAATATTGAAGTGCGAAATACCGGCAAAAGTTTTATGGATGACAACGCCGGTATTTTATTGGAGGAGGTAAAAGGCGGATTGATTGAAAACGTGAGGCTTACCGATAATTACTTTGGCATCTACCTCTCCCAATCATCCGACACTATTGTCAGAAATAATATAGTAACGGCTTCCAACGAGCGTGAAACACAATCGGGTAATGGAATCCACCTTTGGTACAGTAAAAACATAACAATCGAGGGAAATACCGTAAGGGGCCACCGGGATGGCATCTATTTTGAATTTGTGGAAGATGTAACCATCACTGGCAATCTTAGTGAGGAGAATCTGCGCTACGGCCAGCACTTTATGTTTTCCGATCGCTGCCTGTTCACCAAAAATACTTATAGAAATAACGGGGCCGGAGTGGCTGTGATGTATACCGATCAGGTTACCATGACGGAAAATGTTTTTGAGGATAACTGGGGATCGGCAGCATACGGACTGCTGATGAAGGAGATACGTGAGAGCAAGGTGTTCAACAATCGCTTTGAAAACAATTCCATAGCCTTGTATATGGAGGCCTCCAGCCGTAACCGGATAAAGCATAATGAATTTGTAAACAATGGCTGGGCCTTGAAAGTGATGGCCAATTCCATGGATAACCAATTTGTAAAGAACAATTTTGTAGAGAACAGTTTTGATGTGGCAACCAACAGCCGCCAGAACTTCAATATTTTTAATAAAAACTACTGGAGTCACTACTCGGGTTATGACCTTGACAGGGATGGTGTAGGCGATGTACCCTATCGCCCGGTAAGGCTTTTCTCAATTATCATAGAAAAGCAGCCCGAAGTGCTGGTTCTGATGCGCAGCCTGCTGATTGGCATACTCGATACGGCAGAACGCATCATGCCGGTTTTGACCCCGGAAGAACTGGTTGATAAAAAACCACAAATGGCGAGAATACAATGATTAATATTCAAGGATTGAGTAAGAAATTCGGCAGCCTGCAGGTGCTGAATGATCTGACGCTGAACATCCCTTCCGGACAGGCAACCGGTATTGTCGGGCCGAACGGATCGGGTAAAACAACGCTGATCAAACACCTGCTGGGCCTGGTAAAACCGGACGAGGGTTCCATCGAGATTAACGGCGTGCATCTTAACGGGTCATATGAGTACCGCAAAGACATAGGGTATATGCCTCAGATGGCTCAATATCCCGAGAATATGAAGGTACGCGAGCTGATTGATTTCATCATTAAGATACGCGGCGAGGAGCCCGTTTATGAAAGTGAGCTGATCGAGCTTTTTGAGCTGGGAAAAGAGATGCAAAAACCGCTGCGTACGCTTTCCGGAGGAACCAAGCAGAAGGTAGGAGGCCTGGTAGCCCTGATGTTTGATCCCTCCATTCTGATACTGGATGAGCCGACGGCGGGGCTGGACCCCAAGTCAAGTTTCCGGTTCAAGCAGTGGATTAAGCGCGAAAAGGATCGCGGCAAGACCATTCTGCTGACCACCCACATTATGAGTGAAATTGAGGAGCTGGCAGACTACCTGGTTTTGCTGGTAGAAGGCAAAGTGCGGTACCACGGCAAGCAAAGTGAATTTATTCTTGATAACGAAGAGCAGCGCCTGGAAGGAGCTGTGGCAAAAATACTTGAGGAGACAGCAGCATGAAAGCATTGACTATTATTTCATACCAATGGAAGGATTTATTTCGTGACAAGTGGCTGATAGGCTATGCCCTGATTTACCTGGTGCTGACCGACGCCCTGATTCGCTTCGGAGGCGGAGGCCCTAAAGCATTGATGAGCCTCTCTAATATCATGCTGCTCTTTGTGCCTCTTGTAAGCCTGATTTACGGGGTGATATATCTGTATCAGTCAAGGGAATTCGTTGAACTGCTGCTGGCGCAGCCTTTGGACAGGAAGAGTCTGTTTGCCGGCCTCTATGGAGGGCTTGCCATTCCGCTCTGCCTGGCTTTTGTGGTTGGCGCGGGACTGCCGGTATTTTATTCCGGGGCGTGGGTACAAGCCGGCTGGGAAACGATATTTACGGTATTCGGCCTTGGTATTGCGCTCTCCCTGATCTTTGTAGCCATAGGCTACCTGTTTGGATTGAAATACTTTCACGAGCGGGTTAAGGGCTTTGGCTATGCCTTGCTGAGCTGGCTGTTTTTAGCGGTTCTATACGATGGGTTGATCCTGCTGGTGGTAAGTACCTTCAGCGAATACCCGCTGGAAAAAGCAATGATCGCTTTATCTATTATCAATCCGATTGACCTGGCCCGAATCGGGGTTTTGCTTAATTTCGATATCTCTGCCCTGATGGGATATACCGGGGCCGTATTCAGCCGGTTTTTTGGAAGTTACCTCGGCTTGCTGGTTTCCATAGGCTTTTTGATGCTATGGGTGGCAATACCGACATGGCAAGGATTGCGGTTGTTCGATAAAAAAGATTTTTAAATAGAACACGGATAAAACGAATATGACTGATTTGCGAAGAAATATTATTTTAATATCATTCTTTGTACATCAGTTTGATCTGCGGCATCTGTGTTCCATTAAACACGGTGAAGATGGAAGAAGTTAGTCTTGATCTTATAAAGAAATACAATGTTCAGGGTCCGCGATACACGTCGTATCCCACGGCCCTTCAGTTTAAAGAAACGACCGAGAGCGGTCGCAGGGAACTTCTGGGACACCTGGAAGAGCATAACCAATATGCCCGTGAGATATCCCTGTACTTCCACATTCCTTTTTGCTTTTCCCTGTGCTGGTACTGCGGATGTACCAAAGTGATAACCAAGGACCAGGATCGCGGTGATCTTTACCTCGATTACCTGGAAAAAGAGATGGATATCATATCAGGCATGCTTCATCCGGATTCAAAAGTCATTCAAATTCATTTTGGCGGGGGAACGCCTACCTTTTTGAAACCGGAGCAGCTGCTGCGCCTCGGGGCATCAATCAGAGACCGTTTCAACCTGACCGAAGCTACAGAGTTCGGCGTTGAAATTGACCCTCGCCGCTGCAGCCGGGAACATATCGAAGCTCTGAGAGAAATTGGATGTAACCGGGCATCTCTGGGCGTTCAGGATACCAATGAGCAGGTTCAAAAAGCCATTCACCGTATTCAGCCTTTTGAGCAGACACGGCGGGTAACAGGCTGGCTTCGTGACGCCGGCATTGATTCAATAAACTTTGACCTGATCTACGGGTTACCGCTGCAGACGCTTGACACCTTTAGGCAAACCATGGATGACGTGCTGGAACTGATGCCCGACCGGCTGGCCGTTTACAGTTATGCGCATATCCCCAGGCTGATGCCGGCCCAGAAACTGCTGAATGTAGAAGATATGCCGGATACAGATGAAAAACTGTCGATGCTTCAGCTGGGTATTTCTCACTTTACCGGTAACGGCTATCGCTTTATCGGTATGGATCACTTCTCTCGCGAAAATGAAGAGCTTTCACAGGCGATGGATGACGGGACCCTGCAGCGCAACTTCCAGGGATACAGCACTCATTCCGGTGCGGACCTCTACGCATTCGGTATGTCCGGTATTTCAAATGTGGGCGATTACTACTGGCAAAACGCCAAGGAACTCAGCGAATATTACAGTTCACTTGATGCTCTTACCCTGCCGGTGGCTAAAATATTGCAGCTATGCAAGGACGATAAGATTCGCAAAGATGCAATAATGCGAATTATGTGCCGGATGGGCCTCTCATTTAACGAAATGGAGGAAAAATGGGGCATAGTTTTTGAAGAGTACTTTAGTGATAGCCTGCAAAGACTGGCTTCGCTACAGAATGATGGATTTGTGAAAGTGAATAATAATGAAATCAGGATTACCGAACAGGGCCGACTTTTTCTGCGAAATATCGCAATGTGTTTCGACCGGTATTTACAGGCATCTAAAAAAGATAGCTCATTTTCAAAAACCGTATAAAGGATAATATTATGGAATCTAAAAAGTATGTTTACACATTTGGCGGCGGTAGCGCTGAAGGCGATAAATCAATGAAAAATTTGTTGGGCGGTAAAGGAGCCAATCTGGCCGAAATGAGTTCTATCGGCCTGCCTATACCTCCGGGATTTACCCTTTCAGCAGAGGTTTGCAAATATTACAACGAACACGAGGAAGCATGGCCCGAAGGCGTGGAAGCGCAGCTTCAGGATGGCGTAGCCAAGCTTGAGAAACTAATGGGATTGAAGTTTGGCGACAGCGAAGATCCGCTGCTGGTTTCTGTTCGTTCCGGCGCAGCAAAGTCAATGCCCGGGATGATGGATACCGTTCTGAACCTGGGCCTTAACGACCGCTCCGTACAGGGCCTGGCAAATAAAACCGATAACACGCGCTTTGCCTTCGATTGCTATCGTCGGTTCATCGATATGTTCGGCAATGTGGTTATGGGCATAGACCACGAAGTTTTTGAAGAAGTGCTGCAGAAGCTAAAAGATGAAGAGGGCGTTAAACTCGATACCGAACTGGGCGTAGAAGAACTAAGGGAGCTGGTTGATCGCTATAAAGCCGTGTACCGCAAAAATACGGGATATATGTTCCCGCAAGATCCGAATGAGCAGCTGCACTATTCCATAAACGCCGTATTTGGTTCATGGAGCAGCAAGCGTGCTAAAACCTATCGCAAAATAAACAGAATTACAGGGCTTCTGGGCACTGCCGTAAATGTGCAGGCTATGGTTTACGGAAACATGGGAGAAGATTGTGCAACCGGCGTTTGCTTTACCCGCAACCCGGCTGACGGCAGCAATGAGCTGTACGGTGAGTTCCTGGTTAACGCCCAGGGAGAAGATGTGGTTGCCGGCATTCGTACGCCGCGAAACATCAAGGAGCTTAAAGACGATATGCCCAAAAGCTATGACGAACTGCTGGAAGTAACCGAAAAGCTTGAACAGCACTACCAGGACATGCAGGATATTGAGTTTACCATTCAGCAGGG
>DATFJD010000432.1:0-6112 GCA_035269475.1 Halalkalibaculum sp. | reverse complement strand
AGGAAATAAAAGATTACCAGCAGAATTACAGCTGAAGCACCTATTCCGAATGTTTTGGCTACATCGCCGCGAATGGCTTCCACCTGAATGCTGCGGCGCATCAGGCGGCCGGCCAAGGTAATTTCCATTTCAGGGTGGTACATGGAAGGCTCTATGGTTGCCAGCAACTCTTCAAAATCATCATAGAGGTTATTAATGAAACTGATATTTGTCTGTGAACCCTCCGGAAAGAAACGCAGTGTCAAGGTCGTGCTATCATCAGAAACCGGATACTCTTTCCCCACCAACTGCTGGTAAACAGAGTCAAGCTCCCCAATGGTAACACCCGATTCATTGGTAGACTCACCGTCTTCACTGAAATCTGTGTAAAATGGATTTGCCTCGAGCTTGGCTTGTTCAATTTCGTCTTGAAGATAGTCCTTTACATTATTCAACTCCTTATCGGTGGCAAAATAGAGGGCATTCTCTTCCATGAATTGCGTATCTCTCTGATACTCCACCGTTCTGAGGTAGGGCTTGTTATACTCTTCCCCCTTCAGTTTCAATGCTTTCGGTATCAAATCCTCAGCAAAGGCTTTGTTTGCTTCAAAAGAGGGACTAACGATTCCTACAGCCAGGTCACTGCCTTCACCGCCGACAGTATTCCTTACCCTTTCCAGTGCCTGATAGCTGGGGTAATCTTCAGGAATAAGTTTAGAAAAATCAGTATCAATCTTAAGAGAGCTTGCAAAGTAACCGCCCAACACTGCGCATAAAGCAGCTATAAACATCACCAGCCAAGCCCTTTTTACCACGCCTCTGATAAAAGGGCGAAGTAATTCAAAAAAGCTATTCATATATCATACCATTAATTTTACCTGATAAAGCAGTTATCCGCTAAGTTTTCGGAGACACTAATTTCGCTTTATCAACACCGGACTAAAACGAAAGAACATAGATTAAATATTGATGAATTCAAATTTACCCGTCGTAGTTTATATTATAATTACTTATTCAGAGGATAAAGACAGCTAAAGATTATTTATCGATTCATAATAAAGTAATTATATTTGCTCTGTCTGCATCAACTTCATCATTTATGTTTACACTTGGCTAAAACAGTAAAGTGCAGATTGAACTTCCGCAAAATGACTTGCTGATGAATCCGTTAAGACTTTAATAATGAAAAAATACACCAAATATAAGTTTATTCTTCTTGCGACCCTTGCCTTGAATGTGATACTGGTTGCTACGCATGAAGGCGAATTCTGGCCTTTCAGTATATTCCCAATGTTCTCTCAGGCCGGCAACCCTTGGTCAAGAGGGGTACTTGAACGTATTGAAAATAAAAATGACTCAACGATCTGGGATAACAAAACGATATCTGAAATTGAACACCGGGTAGTTTCCCTGGACTCTATCGGGGTTGATGCGATTGATTATGCTAATTTTGTATCAAAAACCGAAAATTGGAATCAAAAAAGGATAATCGCATTGAGAGATTTATTAAATATTGCGGAATACCCAAATGCGCAGTGGATGGCTACCAGGGTTAAAGGATACCTTACCGAAGATGATTCTGTTGTGGTTGAAGCAGTGCCTCTCTTTCTATTTACCCCGGATACTACCTACAAGAACCCTAATATTTTTTCAAATTAATATACATGAGTTCCCTCCTGGAAAACCTGTTTGAATTCAAGCGCCCTGACTCCGTTGGGGTAAAGTTGTATTTAAAGCTGTTTGAATTGTTCTCTGTTCTCTATACTCTAATATATGCCTGGGATTGGGGATTTTATATTCTAAGAATCAGTGATGTTGTGCTACCCCTCGGGCTGGCAAATTATATTGACGTAGAAATTTTTTTTGGTAACAGCCTACCGCTTATTATAGCCGGGCTGATGACAATCATGTCAACCGCTGCTTTTTTTACCCGGAGGTTTAAATGGCTCTACCTTCTGGTCTTCTTTTTGCTTCACATACAATATGTTACCCGGTTTTCTCTGGGTGAGATACCGCATAGTTCAAATCTAATCGGGTTTAGCATGCTCGGGCTGGGCCTTGCTTTTTGCTTCATCAAAAACAAATGGAATGCCCTGTCATTTGCCTACGGCTTCCTGGTATTTTTTGTTGGATTAAGCTATACCTCAGCTTCTATTTCAAAACTCGTGGCCTCAGGTATTTTCTGGGTTGACGGTAATCATTTATGGCTTTGGATAGCCGAGAAATCTACAGATGTGCTTTCAGCAGAAGGGATTTTCACACTCAGCTGGGTTCAGGAAATGGCACTGCAAAGCAGATTTATAGCTACCATTATTCTAATCATTGGGCTGCTTACAGAAATGTTCGCATTCCTGTTCTGGTGGAAAAAACTACGGCCATTGGTTACGCTATTATTGATCGGAATGCATATAGGTATTTACTATTCCATGAATATATGGTTCATGTCGTATCTCATTGAACTTTCTATTATAGGTTTTCCCTGGTATAAACTGTTTAACTATATGGACGAAAGGTACCGTTGGGAAGGCAAGAAAGTTCTGTTGAAATACCTATAGAAGATCCGAGCTAGCGATTCTGCCTGAATACTTTGCTTGACTGCTTTACCTGTTCAATATTCTTGGTAAGCTGGTTCCAGGTTCTTTCAGCAAATTCAAAGAAAGGCTGCTTCTGGTGATACCAACCGAAATGCAGGCAGTAAGGCGTGGTTTTTAGATAATCCCCTTTGCCGGGCCATAATGAGAAAAGTCCTTTCAGCAAATTCCTTATCCATTTCACTTTCAACCCTCTCAAGTTGTAAACCAATTCATCGCAGTAATATGTGCAAACCACATATTCAAAATCCGGGTCGTGCGAGGTATAGTCTGAGATATAATCCAGTTGTGGACTGTTGTGGCCCTGTAGCCAGGGATAGACCGGTATATTCAGTTTTGACATAGCCATGGCCATGCTCCATTCGCATGACTCTTCACTTCTTCCCTTTTCAAGAGTCCGGCTTCTGAAGTGGGTCTCATTTTTACGATCCAGCATTTTTGCTGCCAGTTCGGAAACTTTCTTGGTGAGGTTATAATCTTCGGCATAAATCATGCCCGTTTGTACCCTGCTTAAGTAAGTAAGACCAAAATGGTTAAGGGTTCTTTGACGTCTTCGAAGTATGATATCCGAGAGTATGCCAAGGTTCTTGGGACCGCCAAAGAAATTATCTGAAATCTGTGTGCCGGTAATAGTGAAGGAATAGGGTTTTAAGGACTGCCATAGCGGGTCGGGATCTTTGCACCAAATGATATCACTGTCAAGAAACAGGTTCTTCTCAAAGAAGAGATAATCGTGAATATTGTGCTTGAACCCAACAATGGATGCCCTGTCCGGTGACATGATATGAATGACATCAAATATGCCGGCAAGTCCGTTCTCTTCAAGTATCCTTTTTTGTTTCTCCTCACAAACCAGGGCAACAGGCCTCTCTTCATCATACCTGCGTAAAGAAACAACGGAGGCTATGGCATGTTTGAGATATTTCGGATGCCCGTATGTAGCATATACATACCCTTCCGGGGCAAGCTTTTTATGTTGGATCGATCGTAGCATGAATTAATTTTTGCTTAATATAGGGCGAATATATCACTTAATAAATTATCTGCTTGCCCGCTTTCTAAGAGTTTCCAGAAGTGACTGGTAACCTTTTTTCCTAATGATATTTTGAAATTGACGCCTGTATGAACCGGCAGTGGATACATCATCAATTATCATATCCGTAACAACCCACTGATCATTACCCTCTTTGTATTTCATATCATAAATCACGGGGGTCCTGACATCTTCCAGCGTCACCATAGTTTTGACTTCAGCTGTGTCACTATTTACCTTTATCGCATCATAGCGCACATCAGCCCGGTAAATATCCAGCTTGTTTAAAGACTGATCGCGGATAATCGTTGCAAACAGGTCAACAAACTCTTCGCGCTGTTCGGTAGTAAGTGTATCATAAGTTTCCTTAAGAGCATAACTCGCCATGGATTCATAATCTATGATGCCATTGATTATATCTTTTAATTTTTCCCTTCGTTCCTGAGTATACTCGGTACCTTTGGGACCAACCAGATCTTTTATTTCCTGGTCCCGCTCTTCAAGCAGCTCCCTTACGGTTGTACTGTCACGCTGTGCCGCCGCTGAGCTTGTTATGGCAGTCAGTGAAAATATCAATAGCGAGGTAAAGAGGAATACTAAAATTCGTAATGACTTCATATCAATTATTATTCAATTTAAGTGTGGTAATATCCATACCGGAGGCTTTATATAACTCTGCCATATTCTTGTTGAATTGAAATATTTCACGCTTCAACTGAACTTTCAGCTCCAGTTCTTTTTTCATGGCATCTATCAGGTCCTTTGTATCTCCCATACCAAAGTCGTAGTCTAATTGTTCCTGCCGCAACCATTTTTTACTGGTTACCAATGCCTCATCGGTTCGTTCAACCTTAACTTTTGATAAACTAGCGTTTTTATACCGTTCATTTATCTCAAGAACAATGCCGTCAACGGCTGCATCTTTTAGATATTTTGACTGCTTATACTGAATATTGCTTCTTTCAACATCAGATTTCATGCTGAAAAAATCTAAATTTTGCCTGATCCCTATACCAAAAGCCGCAGAGGCATAGTTTGAATTATTGATGATAAACGGGTTGCTTTGCCTCGGTCGATTCGGCGTATTGGCATAGCTCCCTGAAAGCCCAAGAAATAATGTCGGGTAGTTCTGGGCTTTTGTAGCCTCCAACCCGTATTCGGCGGCTTCAATACCTGCCTCAATAGCTTTAATTTCGGCCCTTTCCTGTACGGCATGTGCCCTGTAGTAATTAAGTTCTTGAATGTCATTACCTACCGGATCCAGAAATTGTAAGTCAGGCATATACACAGTGTTCTGGTCGGACTGGGTTACATACGACCAAATACTTTTTACATAGGCTATATTCTCGTTGACTTCTGCAGCTCGAACAGCAAACTCTGATTTAAAAATCTCAAACTTAAAGACATCCGATTCATCCAGTTCAGAATCACCGCTTTCTCTCTGTTCTTCAATCTGATCTTCTATCTTGTCTATTTGGTCATTGGCTTCATCCAGCAGACGTTTCAACTCTATAGACAACAGGTAGCTTTCATACAGCTCATACAGGCGCATTTCAATATTGCCTTTTTGTGATTCAAACTGCTCTTTAGCCGATTCAGCTCCCGCTCTTGCCGCTTTTACCAGGTTTCGAAGCCCGCCCCAGGCAAAAATCGGTTGAACGGCATTCACCTCGGCCCGTGTAAATACTCCGATATCTTCCCAGTCATTCTCCAGGTTCGGATCCAGATAAAACTCACTTGGATCAAGCCCTTCTACATTACTTTTAACCCCGGGTACCAGTCCGTGCTGCGTGGAGAGTTCGAACCTGGGAAGATAGCGTTGATTTTGCGCCTGGCTGATCCTGTTTTCAGCCAGGGAAACTTTCTGCTGCTCAAAATCCAGCTGGCCTGAATTATTGACCCCTATTTCAATGAACTCCTGCAGAGAAACCTTTACAGTATCCTGGGCTGACAACGTTGAAGCGGTCACCGTCAAAAAGACTCCAAGTAGTATAAGTCGGGGATACATTAGCACAATTTTATTTAGATGATTCATTTATTGATAGTTTAACGTTCAATAAACGGAATTATTTACTCAAGTTATGCGGTACCTTTATTTCTCGCAGATTATGTTGGCAAACACAGATTTTGAATTAACTCTTTCTGCGAAAATCAGCGTAATCAGAGAGAATTAATTTAAGTGTGTAACTTCAGTTATTTAATAAAAAAGCCCCAACCTTTTAGGGATGGAGCTTTGAAAATTACGGAGATGGAGGGATTCTCCCATGGGGATGCCTTCGGCAGAACCCACAGAGGCCAGAAGCCTCACTCCTGTCAAAACTTCAAATAAAGATACCTAAATAACCTTATTCGCTTTTAAGTACGTGTATCCGTCTACGTTTTTAAAATAATGCTCGCGCTCCACCGCTTCTGAGCGCGTTGGAAACGCCTCCGCGTAATGCATCTTCCAGGGCATTCTGCCCTTCGTATATCGCACCCTGCCGGCATTATGCTGCGTTAGCCGCTTCGC
>DATFJD010000431.1:0-4130 GCA_035269475.1 Halalkalibaculum sp. | reverse complement strand
ATTCCACTTGCCAAAACGGACATATGCCAGCATGGGTGTACTGTAAAAATCCTGAGCAAAGGTAAAACTCTCCATCAGCCCAACGGGTATTTTTTCTGCTGTTTTTCTAGCGGCAGCCAAAGCCGTGGCGCTGTTGCCCATCAGGCTGGCGGAAGACCAGAGAAAATGAATATTATGGGGATAATATCCCAGCGGATAAAGTCCCTGCGAGTAACATTGGGATATATAATCTTCATCCGCTTTGATAGCTTCGATATTTGTCATAGCCGCTTCCTGATATCTACCCACTCGAATAAAAATGTGAGACGGCATATGAACAATATGTCCGGCCGCGGGCATCAGACCGGCAAGAACCTCAGCACTCGGTACCGCCAGCTCAGGCTTGGGTAATTCAACCAGATGGATATAGTAGTGGTGCGCCCCGGGATGATTAGGATTAATTTTCATCGCTTCCTCCAATGCCAGCTTGGCATCCTTAATGCCGGCATTTGCATTGCCTGCTTTGTCCCAGTAGTTCCAGGGCATCAAGTCCATCACGGAAGCAGCATACATAGTCAGTATATCAGCATCTTGTGCATATTTGTCTGCCAGTTTTTTCATGGATTCGGAATAGGCCTTATTTAACATATCCAGATCAGTTTTTTCACCTGCCAAGTAACCATGCGAAATCTTTTTGCCGGGATCTTCACTAAATCCATACCTTTGTGAAAGTGCATGCATGAGATCCATTTCTTTCTCGGAAGCGTAGGCTTTTCGTTCAAATGCTTGTTTTATAGCTTCAAAAGCTGCCGCTTTTCGCTGCTCATCCGGAAGCGGATCGTTGATATTGGGGCCTAATGCATAAGCCTGTCCCCAATATGCCATGGCAGCATTTTCATCTTGCCGGGCCGCCTCGGCAAATGAACGGTGAGCTTCCGCATGGTTAAATGCGTAGGAAAGGCTCAGGCCTTGATTAAAGTATGCCTGGGCGGTCTCATTTGCACTAGAGATAGGGAAACTGTGGTTACCCATATTTTCAAAAAGTGGAGCAATAGGGTCCTTAGAGGCTGCTGCCTCTTCATTAAGTTGAAAACCCTTGGAAAAACTACTTGTCACTTTTGTATCCAGAGAAATGAATGCAGCCTGGGCCAGGTTTGCCAACTCATTTTCAGACTGACTTTTTGAATCCTTAGTTATTGTATACAACAACCCGGCTATAAGTACCACTGCCAATACAACCTGAAATGCTTTTTTCATAAAATCCTCCCGTTTTATAATTGAAGGGCAATAAAAAACCCGGAAATCAGAGCAGGTGGCGTCGAGAAGATATTTGGGATATGCCGATATCGCTCTTAGATGTATAAGAGTATGTAAAACATATATTTATCTAATGCAAGACTATTTGCAGAAACCAAATTACATAAAATTTATATCTTGCCGATATACCGATTCAATGCTCAAGTACTGAAGGTAGATTGTACTCCACAATATCAACTGCAGAGATGAGTAGCGAAAAAGGTGACTCCCATCTTTTTACCCACCCCCGTTTCTGATGAATCAGAAACGTTCCCCTCCCGGGAAGGGACTTTCTCCATCCTCAGGGAAGGAGGCTTACTTAAAAAAATCAACGCACGACATCCTGTCTACTCACCCAAGTCTTTACGCAGGTGAGTAACCTGAAACCTGAATCATGCATCCTGCAACCTGTATCCTGTGCCCTGCATCCTGCTCCCTTTATCAAAATTCACTCAGCTTCCATATATTTGGGCTGCTTTTATATCAAATGCTCAACCTATAGATACAAAATATAATGATTGTACTTGTCATCAACTGCGGCAGTTCATCCGTAAAATACAATCTTATTGAAACCTCCGACCAAAAAGAGATCTGCTCCGGTGTAGTGGAACGTATCGGTGCGGTCACTTCCATTGTAAAGCATGAACCTGCAGGATTTAAACCTGTAAAAGATACACGTAAAATTGACAATCACGTTCAGGCTCTGAAGGAAATTATGAATTTCCTGATGGATTCAGACAACACGGCCATCTCATCGACGGATGATATCAAAGCTGTTGGCCACCGGGTTGTTCACGGCGGTGAAATGTTCAAAGATTCGGTTCAAATCGATGAGGATGTCAAGGATGCCATCAGACAGGCCATAGACCTGGCTCCGCTTCACAATCCTCCGAATCTCAAAGGAATAGAAGCCGCTATGGAATATCTGCCTGAAGTACCACACGTCGCTGTATTTGATACGGCATTTCACCACTCGCTACCGGCCGAAGCCTACCTCTACGGCATTCCGAACCGGTTATATCGCCGTTACAAAATCCGGAAATATGGATTTCACGGAACATCGCACTACTATGTAAGCCGTCAATATTACAAAATCACCGACAAGCCTGTGGAGGATACCAGAGTGATTACCTGTCACCTGGGAAACGGGGCTTCTGTTGCGGCTGTAAAAGGCGGTAAATCGATTGATACATCTATGGGCTTTACTCCGCTTTCAGGAATGGTCATGGGCACTCGTTCAGGTGACATTGACCCGTCTATCCTCTTTTATCTTGTTGAAAAGGAAGAGCTGACTCTCAACAACCTGCATGCACTGCTGAACAAGCACAGCGGGTTACTGGGTCTGAGCGGCTATGCGGCAGATATGAGAGAACTCACTGCAGAAGCCCAAAAGGGTGACCGCCGCTGCCAGCAGGCGATTGATGTATTCTGCTATGACTTAAAGAAATATATCGGCTCTTATATTGCGGCCTTAAACGGGTGTGATGCCATTATCTTTACAGCCGGTATAGGAGAAAACTCAGCCCTGGTCCGCCGGCAGTCTCTTGAAGACATGGAATCACTGGGCATTGAAATTGATGCTGAGAAAAATGAATCCACAGAAGCGGGCAAAATTCAGAAAATAAGCAGTGATTCATCCAAAACAGAAGTCTGGGTAATCCCTACCAATGAAGAACTCGTCATTGCCATCGACACGGCAAAAATTGCACAGGCCTCTGATCAATCACCTTGGGTGTAGCACATACGTAGATGGACACAGAGCTCAACTTACTCTAACGATTCGTTGGACAGGCTGTCTAAAGCAACGTCAACCGCGGAGCGGATTGACGAGAAAGAAGTTGCGGTGGTGCACCCGACACACCGCTCCGCGGTGACGTGAAATTACTGCCATTTTACCCACCCCCGTTTCTGATGAATCAGAAACGTTCCCCTCCCGGGAGGGGACTTCTCTATTCATTAAATGGATTCAGGCCAAGACATTATGCATCCCACGCCTGTCAACTCACCGAAGTCTTTACGCATGTGAGCAACCTGAAACCTGAATCATGCATCCCGCATCCTGCATCCTGAAACCTGAAACTTACTCCTCAGCCTCCACCTTCCTGGACTCCACTTCCTCATTCCAGGAATACGGGTAGCTGTCGTCATCCAGCTTCTTCGCTTCAGTGGTGAGATGCAACGGGTAGAAGGTGTCGATCATCACAGCGTATTCATCAGTGGCTTCCTTGCCGATGCTCTCCTCGTACTTGCCCGGATGCGGGCCGTGTGGAATGCCGCCGGGATGCTGGGTAATACTGCCTTCATCTACGCCCTTGCGGCTCATGAAGTCACCCTCTACATAGTAGAGTACCTCGTCGGAATCGACATTGCTATGCGCGTAAGGCGCCGGGATGGACTGCGGGTGGTAGTCGTACTTGCGCGGGCAGAAGGAGCAAACCACGTAGTTGGTTCCCTCAAAGGTCTGGTGCACGGGCGGCGGCTGGTGCACGCGCCCGGTAATGGGTTCAAAGTCCTTGATGTTGAATATCCACGGGTAGAGGTAGCCGTCCCAGCCTACCACGTCGAAAGGATGATGCTCGTACCAGTAACTGGTGATGCGGCCCTGTTTCTTAATCTTCACCTCAAACTCTCCTTTCTGATCATAAAAGAGCTGCCCTTCAGGCCTGCGGATGTCACGCTCGCAAAATGGACTGTTTTCCAGGAACTGTCCTTTATCGGAGAGGTAGCGATTGGGAATATCAATGGGACCGGTGGAATCTACGGTGAGAATCTTATTCTTGTCGGTCTCGAAAACCATTTGGTAGATCGTCCCGCGTGGAATAAACACATAATCCCCGTAATGAAAATCAAGGCGT
>DATFJD010000430.1:0-19142 GCA_035269475.1 Halalkalibaculum sp. | reverse complement strand
GGGACTTCACTTTGGTACTGATTATTGCAGAATTAAGTATTAAAAATTTAGAATTAAGTCCCCCTCTTTACATCCAATCTCCAACTTCCAACCTCCAACCACTACAATCTTAGCCTGTTTGGCCCTGCATCCCGAAACCTGGTCTTCTTCGCTTAGAAAACATAAGCTACGAAGACTAAACATCCTGAAACCTGCATCTTGCAACCTGCATCATGAAACCTAATCAATTCGATCAATTTTCGAGACTTTCTTGACCTTTACCTCGAAGTAATATTCGTCTCCGTCTGAGGTTATGTGTCCCTCCTGGACTTCGAACAGGTCACCCGGATTCAAGGGCGGATCCAGATCGTCCAGAATATCATTCAGCTCGGAAGCATTGCCTCCTTCGCTTTCCCATCGCAGCAGTTCCTCTTCATACTCTTTGAGGTGTGAAGCTTTTTCCAGCTTAATTTTGAGTGTCTTGTTCATAATCAGATACCTGTTTTAACGTACTTTTTGGATTTCAGTACTCGGCCATCAGCCTTTAGCACTAAGAATTCAGAATACAGAATCCAGAATTACAATCCATCCTCCAATCTAAAACTCTCAACATCTAAAAATCAACATTCAGTATTACCTACATCCTACATCCTGCATCTTGAAACCTGGTCTTCTTCGCTTAGAAAACATAAGCTACGAAGACTAAACATCCTGAAACTTGCCCCTGTCTAACCGAACTCCTCACCCGGGAGATCATATTCAAGTGATGGATCCATTGACCCTACCTTCAGGTATTTGCTGAACCAGGTTACCGCTCCTTTTGCCACCTGATTCATTTTGCCGGGTTCCTCGATCAGGTGTGAAGCCCCGGGGACAACCATCAGCTGGTTGGTGCATTGAAATTGTTTTAAAGCTTTCCTGTTCATCTTCAGCGTATGAAAATCCAGTTCGCCTACAATCAGCAATGTCGGACATTTCACCTGTTTCAGCTTCTTATCGGTAACCAGGTCCAGACGTCCGCCCCGGGATATCACCGCTTTAACAATGGAGTCGAGTTGCGTGGAGGCTCTGAGTGCAGAGGCGGCACCGGTTCCGGATCCAAAATAGCCCAGGTCGTAATCGGCATATTCCGAGTGGTTGTAGATCCAAAGGGTGATGCTGACAAGGCGACGGGTGAGCAGGTCAATATCAAACCGTTTCTCGTAATCCTCTTTTTCGTGATCGCTCATCAGGTCAAAAAGAAGCGTTCCAAAGCCTGCCTTATGAAGTTCCCTGGCAACCATTCGGTTTCTGGGACTGAATCGGCTGCTTCCACTGCCATGAGAAAAAATAATGAGGCTCTTCGCTTTAACCGGAAGGGATATCTCGCCTTCCAGGTAAAAATTTTCTACCGGGAGTTTTAGAATTGATTTATACATGGCTGAAATTGTTTAGGTGAATGTTCATTTTTCGGTCTGATAAAATTTTCTGTTTACCATCTTCATTCTCCCATAAGAACCAACAGCGGTATTTTGCTATAGAACCCCAACTCTTTTGAGTGATCCTTATTCAGGAATTTGGTAAAGAAGGGTTTGCGGTAACGCACCATGGTGACTAACGATGATGGGTGGGTTTCAAGGAAATCGGAAACTCCTGCAATAAAGGTATTCTGGATGGCCAGCTCATAATCGATGTCCTTGTATGTTACCTGTTTTGAAGCTATTTCCTTAAAACCGCGATGCATTATTTCCGTTTTCAGATTGCGTTCGCCGGCAATGTGAAGTACCGTTATTTTGGAGTTGAATAATTTGGCAAGTTCCGCGGTTTGCTGCAGCGCTTTCAGGTCACCGTCATTATAATCCGTGAGGAATGTAATATGATCCAGTCCGTTATAGCCGGAGTTCTCAGGCACAGCCAGCACGGGAACTTTCGACTGTAAGATAATTTCGGAGGCATTGCTGCCAAACAGCACCTTTTCCAGGCCCGAAGCCCCGGTGGTACCCATGACAACGAGATCTGCTTTGCTCTGTTTAGTCTCTTCTAATATCGCCAGTGAAACTCTGCCGTTTTGAATTCTGGTATCTATATCCAGCTCCTTGTAGTCACTGTTTTCGGCAATTTCTTCCAGCTTATCGTTAAATAGAGTCTCAACCTTTCGATTAACCTGTTTCTTGACGTCTTCCAGCATGGGGGCAAAGTCATAAGGTTCTTCAATAGTATGCACCATGGAAATCGAGGCCTTATTGCGACGGGCCAGTTCCAGGGCAAAAGGCAATGCTTTTTCGGAGGTATCAGAAAAGTCGGTCGGGAATAAAATGTGGCTGATTTGCAGGGACATGGGTATACCGTTTTAGTTTGTGGTTTGGTTTATATTATGGAGCCGGGTCAATAGGTGCACTCCGCACAAATAATTATACTTTTTCCTTTTCAGCTTTTTCCACGATAAATGACCATTTGGCATCGGGATTAATATGGTTCTCGGCTATTTCGCTAAGCCCCATATCGCTGGCTTTTTCCTCTCGCAACGTTTCCAGCAGCTGTTCCCCGATATCGTGCCGCTTAAGCTGTTTGGAATAGGCTATGGCCGTGCCGTAACCTGCCATTTCATAGTGATTGATATGCTGAAGTGAGGTAATAATCGCCGCATCCCGGACTTCAGGATTTTTGCATCGTTCGGCAAGCTTTATGGTTTCCCTGATGAGCCCTTTAATACCGTCGCAGGATTCGCCTTCGGGTTCTTCTTTCAGCTCCCGGAAAATCTTTTCAAGACGGTCTTTCTGCCGTATCGTTTCCTTGCGGTGATATTCTATAATTTCCTCAAGCTCGAACGATTCTGCCAGTTCATCCAGCTTTGGCAAAGTCTCAAGCTGTTGCTGCTCTCCGTCGTAAAGATCTCTGAGCTGCTCCAGTAAAAGATCATACAGATCTAAAATGTCTTCGTTTTTCATGATGCCGGTTGTTTAAGGTTTATATTTTCGGTTGCTATATTATCCAATGCTTCTTCCATCTGGGTTTCATGCTTCAGAATGTACTGCAGCCGTTGCAGGTTTTGCCCATTGGAAGGCCTTACAGTTAATTTTATCAGAGCCTTATAGGCTGAAATTTTACAGGTATTCATTCGCTGAAGGGAGGTAATAATTGCAAGATCTCTGATGTGTCCCTCACTGCAACGCTCGACCAGTTTTTTTGACTCTAATATGATGGATTTCATGGTCCGGCAATGCTCCTCCAACAGTGATGCTTTTAGGCTATTCAGCACCTCCTCGAGTGTGGTTATATGAGCCCTGCTGTCATATAAATAATTATGAACCAGCTCCTTCAGCTCGGACTGATGAACCTGCTTTTTGAAGTATAATAATTCCGAAACGGTAAGCACTTCGGCATTATAAAGGTCTCTTAAGATCTCAATATGTAATTCTTTTAAAGCTGTAATCTTCTCCATTATGCTACCGTTTTACTGAATTTATTAATTATGGTATGGAAGAAATGCAAAAGTTTAACAGAGGCAAAAGCGCGCCGTTAACGTGGTCTTTAAGACGATAGAAATGTAGGGGAATACACTACCAGTAATTGTCCCGCGTTTTGTTAGTATAAACCTTGATAAAAAGGTTAAATGAAATATTAAGAATGGATTGTTCACGCATCAAATACTTGCAAATGCGCCCAATTTTAAGCAGTATACAATCTATAACCGGTGTCCCACTATTAGCCAATACTAATCGCTCAAACTATGGATAGCCAAGAAAGAGCACGGTCGAATATCTTAGAATCGTACCGATTTTCAGCCGAGGATATTTTAGAAAATATATACCATGCTATTATTGTAACAGACCTGGATGGAAATTTTATGTACTGGAATGAAGGCGGAGAACGCCTTTTCGGCTATAAAAGGGAAGAACTAATCGGCCGAAAAGCTTCTATACTTTATCCGAAGACAAAGAGAGATAACTTTCAAAGAGATCTGGAGAGGATAAATAACGGCGGTATGATGACGGGGCAGTGGCTGGGAAGAGCAAAAAACGGTTCCTGGATCTGGCTTGATGTCAAAACCAGGCTGCTGAAAGATGAGGAGGGAGAGCCTATCGGCATAATTGGATCGGCCTGTGATATTGAGCAACAGAAGAAAGTTGAAAACCGCCTCGAAGAGAGTACCGCAAGAGCTAAAGCCATACTGGAAACAACTGTGGAGGGAATCATAACCATAAACACACGGGGCAATATCTTAAGTTTTAATAAGGCAGCTGAAGAGATGTTCGGTTATAAAGAAGAAGAGCTGCTGGGTAAAAATGTCAAGGTCTTAATGCCTTCACAGCACAAAGAAAATCATGATCGTTATATCAATAATTATTTACGTACGGGCGAGAAAAAGGTTATAGGATCAGGGCGTGAGGTAAGAGGTAAGAGAAAGGACGGTTCAACCTTTCCTATTGAGCTGGCGGTGAGTGAAGTTAAGTGGGATCACCAGAAAATATTTACCGGTTTTATCAAAGATCTAAGTGAAAAAAGAGATTTGGAACGTGAAATTATTCAAATCAGTGAGGAAGAAAAACGACGCATAGGCCAGGATCTTCATGACGGGTTAGGGCAAATGCTGACGGGCATCGGACTCATGAGTCAAAATTTGGCCAAGAAGATGGAAGCCAATGGCATACCGGGGGCTACCGAGCTCAAGGAAATTACCGAGATGATCAGGGAAGCTGATAACTATGCACGGACGCTATCACACAGCCTTACCCCGGTAGAGATGGAGTCGGGTGGTCTTAAACTCTCGCTCGAGCAATTATGCAGCAGAGCCCAAAAACTTTTTGATATCGATTGCGTTCTTTCTGAAGGTGAGGAGGTAACCTTAGATAGTCAGACGGTAGCCATTCACCTGTATCGGATTGCCCAGGAAGCTATTAGTAACGCAGTAAAACACGGAAAGGCAGATAAGGTTGAGATAAGACTGCAGTGCCTGGAAGATCAAATACGGCTGCTTATCGAAGATAACGGCATAGGCTTTACGGAAGCCGGTAAGAACGGTTCTAACGACGGCCTTGGCGTGCATAGCATGCGATACCGGGCGCACATGTCAGGGGGAGATCTTCATATAGGGGAAAATAGGCAAGGCTACACACAAATTGAATGCCTGGTACCGGAATCAGGAAAACAAGTTAAAACCAATAAATCAAATATGTTGCTATGAGTAGCGGATATAAAAAACGAATCGTTATAGTAGATGACCATCCCATGATGCAAAAAGGGCTGGCAATGACGCTGGAAGCGGAACACGGTATGGAGATTCTCAAACAGTTCAGCCATGCCGAAGCTTTTTTGCAGGAGTTTGATGATTTATCACCGGAACTGGCCATAATAGACATATCCCTGCCGGGAATGAGCGGGCTTGAACTTGTCAAACATCTTTCGACTCTCGACCAGGATCTGAAGATGCTGGTGGTTTCCCGTCATGATGAATCACTGTATGCCGAGAGGGTAATCCGTGCCGGCGCCCATGGCTACCTGATGAAACTGGAGGCCGGGGAAAAACTCCTAAAAGCGGTAAAAAAAGTACTGAAAGGCGGAATCTATGTAAGCGAGGAAGTCAGCGAAAAGCTATTGATGGGCATGGCAAGAGGCCATAAGGAGATTAATGACTCACCTATAGACCAGCTGAGCGACCGCGAGCTGGAAGTTTTTGAATTTACCGGCAAAGGAAATACTACCCGGGAAATCGCGGAAAAGCTGCATCTTTCGGTGAAGACGGTCGAGTCTTATCGCGCCCGTATTAAGACAAAGCTGAACCTGGACAATGCCACCGAACTGATGATGCACGCCGTAAAGTGGGTTGGAGGCGAAAATAACAGGAATAGAAGTATTAACATAGACGCCGATTAAGCTTCCACAAGTATCAACAGCGTGATTTCGGCTATTTACTCCATTGACATATCTGTCCGTACGAAAATCATGTGACGGCAGGTTATCTTTGCCCCTCTAATTACCTGTAGGGAATTCCACTAAAAGCCATTCTTCCTATCTCCTACAGATAGCTTAAGACTCTCACTGAATGTCTCTGCAACTCAAGTTTCTTTAATTGGTACTGTACATCAGATGAGAGGCAAGGAGCCTTTCAGAAAATTAGTAAAACACGGTATAGTATTATGAAAACCTTAACCAAATATTCAGATATGTCGCCGCTGGAAGCAATTAAAAGAGATATGGACCTCATCTTTGATGATATATCTCCATTCTCCAGGATAAGGCGCGGAAACGGAGGCTTTGGCATGGAGCTGTGGGCCCCCGATACCGATATGAGTGAAACAGAAGATGCTTACACGCTGACCGTGGATCTGCCCGGTCTTAAAAAAGATGATGTCGATGTAAGCTTCCAGGACAATCGCTTGACTATTAGCGGTGAGCGAACCAAAGAAACCGAGGAAAAAGGAGAAGACTTCCTACGCAGGGAGCGATATCTCGGCAAATTTTCAAGAGCATTTACGATGCCTTCCGATGTAAAGGAAGACAAGATCAAAGCAACCTTTAAAAATGGAGTGCTGACTGTAGACATTCCCAAAGCAGAGGTAAAGAAAGCCAAAAAAGTAAGTATTGACTAGGTGAAGTGGCATATCCTAAATACGAGCGATAGAATCAGCTGTGAAAGGCTGATTCTTTTTAAAATTCATATCAATCAAAATAAAAAAATTATGAGATACAACGCAGGCAGGATAGACAGGGCGCTTCGTTTTTTAATTTCACTCATCATAATTGCTGCGGGCTTTTATTATCAAAGCCTTTGGGGGCTTATCGGAATTATACCATTGGTATCGGGTTTGACCGGATTCTGTCCGCTCTACTCCGTATTTGGAATTTCGACCTGCCACTACAAGGTAGAATCAAGTAAAACCGAAAGCCTTCACACTTAAACTTAACGGTTATGAAAAATAAAGTAGCACTTATCACAGGGGCCGCAGCCGGAATCGGGCGCGCAACCGCAATATTATTCGCCAAACAGGGTGCCAAGGTAGTTATCAGCGACGTTGATAAAAAAGGGCTGGAGGAGACGGAAAAAATGATCGGGGAAGAAGGCGGCGAGGTACTCTCGCTGCTTACCGATGTTTCTAAAAGTGATGAAGTAAAAGAGATGATAGACAAAACTTTAGACCGTTTCGGAAGATTGGATTACGCCTGTAATAATGCCGGAATTGAAGGCAAAATGGCGGGTATTGCAGATTACAGTGAGGAGGACTGGGATAAGGTGCTGAACATCAACCTGAGAGGGCAGTGGCTTTGCATGAAGTATGAGATTCCCGCAATCCTGAAACAGGGCGGGGCTATCGTCAACGTATCATCCATACTGGGCAAGGTAGGTTTTGCGGAAGCACCGGCATACACGGCCGCGAAACACGGTTTGAACGGCCTCACCAAGGCAGCGGCCCTGGAATACTCCGGGCAGGGCATCCGTATCAATTCGGTATGCCCCGGTTTTATTGAGACGCCCATGCTGGACAGGGCAGGCATAACTTCCGATAAAGAGACAAAAGAGAATACAATATCACTACATCCCATCGGCCGATTAGGGCTGGCGCAGGAAGTTGCCGAAGCTATCGTTTGGATAGCCTCAGAAAAAGCAGCCTTTGTTTGCGGCCATTCACTTATGGTAGATGGCGGTTATATAGCAAGATAAAGCAGGAATAAATATAAGTGAGGTAAGCTATGGTTAATCAGCAGAATGAACTGATTCATTGGTTTGATGAATTGGGAATGGATGATTTGGAAATTGTCGGCGGTAAAAATGCATCCCTTGGCGAGATGTCGAGAAGCCTGACGCCTATGGGTATCAACATACCCGACGGGTTTGCAACCACATCTAATGCATACCGGAAATTCATTAAAGATAATAATCTGGAAGAGCCCATCCGGCAGGAGCTGAAGAAGTATGAAGAGGGCTCACAAAACCTGGAAGACACCGGCCATCAGATACGAGAGCTCTTTCATAAAGGTATCTTTCCCATCCCGGTTGCGGAAGCTATCCGCAAAGCTTATGACGTGTTATGTGATAAGAGTGAGGTCAACAATATAGCGGTTGCAGTAAGAAGCAGTGCCACTGCCGAGGACTTGCCAACCGCGAGTTTTGCCGGGCTTCAGGAAACCTTTCTTAATGTCAGGGGCAAAGAGCAGCTTATTGAAATGTGCAAGGAGTGCTATGCCTCACTGTTTACTGATAGAGCCATTTCGTACCGTTATGAAAAAGATTTTGATCACCTGCAGGTGGCCCTTTCAATTGGTGTTCAGCGAATGATACGGGCAGATAAAGCGGGTTCGGGAGTTATGTTTACCCTGGATACCGAAACCGGTTTCCCTGACGTGGTGTTGATAAACGCCGCCTGGGGATTAGGCGAGAATATCGTACAGGGTACTATCAATCCCGACCAATACCTTGTTTTTAAACCCCTGATGGAGAAAAATTCATTCAAGCCAATCATTGAGAAAAAGCTGGGCAGCAAGGAGCAGAAAATGGTCTATGCCTCCAACAATATGAGCAGAACCGTCAATGTACAGACCTCTGCCGAAGAGCAATCCTCTTTTGTACTTAGTGATGATGAAATACTGCAGCTTGCCATATGGGCAGAAAAAATTGAAAAGCATTACGACAAGCCAATGGATATCGAATGGGTTAAAGACGATAAAACCGATGAGCTTTTTATCGTTCAGGCCAGGCCGGAAACCGTGCAGTCGAATGTTGCTAAAAATGAATTTCACTCCTACCGCTTACTGGATAAAGATGAAAACCCGATTCTAACCGGAATCAGTATAGGAAGTAACATCGTACACGGCAAAGTGCGCAAAGTTGAACACATCAGTGAACTCGACAAGCTGGATAAGGATAGCATACTGGTGACCCAGATGACCGAACCCGACTGGGTGCCTGCGCTTCAAAACGTTCAGGGCATTATCGCTGATTCGGGTGGCCGCACCTGTCACGCCGCTATTGTCAGTCGTGAAATGGGTATCCCGGCCATTGTCGGCACAAAGACTGGCACCAAGGTACTCAAAGAGGGCAAGGAGATAACCTTGTCTTGTGCGAGCGGCGATGAAGGAGAGGTATTTGACGGCCATCTTGAATTTGAAAAGGAGACCATCAATCTTGGCGAACTCCCCAATACCCGCACGGACATTATGATCAATCTGGCCACACCCGAATCGGCATTCAAGTGGTGGCGCCTTCCTGCCAAGGGGGTGGGGCTTGCCCGTATGGAGTTTATCATAAGTAACCATATTAAAATTCACCCGATGGCTTTGATCCATTTCGACAAAGTTATTGAGGAGCCGGAGCGAGAACAGATCAGGAAAATCACCTATCATTATAAGGATAAACGGGAGTTCTTTGTTGACAAGCTGGCTACCGGCATTGCAAAAATTGCCGCCTCGCAGTATCCCGATCCGGTAATATTACGAACCAGTGATTTCAAGACCAATGAATATGCCGACCTGATAGGCGGCAAGGAGTTTGAGCCGGATGAGGAGAACCCGATGCTGGGCTGGCGAGGTGCTTCCCGCTATTATTCAGAAGGATATCGAGAGGGATTTGCCCTGGAATGCCTGGCGATCAAAAAAGTGAGGGAAGAAATCGGGCTTGACAATCTCATTGTTATGATTCCTTTCTGCCGAACTACCGAAGAGGCTGACCGTGTACTGAAAGAGATGGAGAAAAACGGGTTGAAGAGAGGGGAAAACAACCTCAAGGTTTATATGATGTGTGAAATACCGGCAAACATTATACTTGCCGAAGAATTCGCAAAACGTTTCGATGGGTTTTCTATCGGTTCGAACGATCTGACCCAGCTTGTACTGGGGGTCGACCGCGATTCTACCGAACTCAATTATCTTTTTGATGAGAATAACGAGGCGGTCAGGGAATCTATTCGTGAGGTTATTGAAAAGGCCCACAAGGTCGACTGTCCCGTTGGCTTCTGCGGACAGGCGCCCAGTGATCGACCCGAATATGCCCGGTTCCTTGTAGACTGCAACATAGATTCTATCTCGGTAAACCCCGACAGTGTAGTGGAGGTGCTTAAGCATGTAAGCGAGGCCGAGGAAAACAAAAGAGAGGTTCCTGCACAATAAACAGAGCGTCACATTATGCCGAATGCACTTTCCATACCGAATGGCAATCATCATGAGATCAATGAAGGTGCAAGAAATTGCGGCAAAATAACCGCCATCCGAGGCAGCGTGGTTGATGTCCGTTTTAAGGATCGGCTGCCGGAATTACAGTCACGCCTGGAAGTTGATGGGGATAAAAAGGTAATCATCGAAGTAACTGCCCACCTGGACGAACAGACCATACGCGGCCTTGCCCTAAATTCAACGCGAGGCATCAGGCGCGGGTTACGGGTATTTGATGACAACACCACGGTAAAAGTACCCGTAGGGGAACAGTTATTGGGACGAATTTTCAACCTTTTTGGAGAAACTATAGACGAAAAGGGGGAGATCAGCGGTACAGAAAGGCGGTCAATTTTCCATTCTTCGGCATCACTGGCACTTCAGCACACCGAGCAGGGCATTCAGCCCACCGGTATTAAGGCTATAGACTTACTTTCCCCGATAGAGAGGGGAGGCAAAGCAGGCTTATTTGGCGGCGCCGGGGTCGGGAAAACCGTGCTCATCATGGAGTTGATCAGGAATATGGTGTCACAGCATGAAGGGGTAAGCCTGTTTTGCGGCATAGGAGAACGAAACCGTGAAGCGGTTGAAATGTACAAAGAGATTAAAGAGGCAGGAGTACTGGACCATACCATCATGGTTTTCGGACAGATGAATGAACCGCCGGGAGCGCGTTTCAGGGTGGCACAATCGGCTCTGACAATGGCTGAGTACTTCCGGGATCAAAAGCGACGGGATGTGCTTCTGCTGATCGATAACATATTCCGGTTTGTTCAGGCGGGGTCTGAAGTTTCCGGCCTGATGGGCAAGATCAACTCGAGAATGGGTTATCAGCCGACTTTGGGCAGTGAAATGGCGGATATCCAGGAGCGGATCTGCAGCACCCAGAACGGTGCCATCACTTCTATACAGGCCGTTTATGTGCCGGCCGATGATTTTACCGATCCTGCGGTAACCCACACCTTTTCCCACCTGTCTTCATTCATCGTTCTTTCGAGAGAACGAGCCAGTCAGGGGCTCTACCCGGCTATAGACCTGTTGAAGTCGGGCTCAAAAATGCTGGCCCCTCATATTACCGGGAAGCGGCATTACCGGGTAGCGCAAAAGGTAAAACAGATTTTATCGCAGTATGAAGAGCTGAAAGACATCATCTCGATGCTTGGGATGGAAGAGCTTTCCAAAGAAGACCAGCAAACGGTACAGAGGGCACGCAGGCTTGAACGTTTCTTTACGCAGCCCTTCGGGGTGACGCGGCAATTTACAGGCAAAGAAGGTAAAACTGTTGCTATTGAAGAGACCATTGACGGCTGTGAACGTATCATAAATGGAGAGTTTGATGAAATATCTGAACGAAAATTATATATGATCGGCAGTATTGAGGAGGTAAAAACCAATGAATAGCAACCGACTGCATTTAAAGATTATGATGCCTGAGCAGATCATCGAAGACAGGCAGGTTGACAAAATAATAGCCGAAGGCCTGAACGGCTTCTTTTGCTTAAAGCCTCGTCACATTGATTTCACCTCCGCCTTGCATGCAGGCATTCTGTACTACTATGCTGATGAAGAAGAGTTTCTGACCGCGATTGACAGCGGTATCCTGGTAAAATGCGGATCGGAGGTTTTGGTATCGGCGCTCAATGCCATTGCCGGTAAAAACCTGTCTGAACTGGAGAAGACGGTAAGGCAAACATTCAACAAAGCGGAAGAAGCGGAACAGGCATCGGTACTGGCTTTAAGAAATCTGGAAGCGGAGCTGGTACAGCACTTTGTTGATCTGGAAAAGAACAGGGAAGGGCACTATTGAAAAATCATGAGCAACATAACGAAAAGGAGTTTGAAAATAGCGTCAGGAAAAAATCCCGACGCAAGATTGAGGTTCGCAGCAAAGATCGCAAAGGGCTGCTCTACGGACTGGGTATGTTCGGGCTGGTAGGCTGGTCGGTTGCGGTTCCCACGCTGCTGCTGCTCGCCCTGGGAATTTGGATTGACAGCAGGTACGACAGCACTTATTCATGGACCCTCATGCTGCTGGTTTTAGGCATTATGATCGGCTGCTGGAATGCCTGGTACTGGGTGCAGCGTGAGAGTGAAGGTGTTAACCATAACAATCATAATTAATGAGGAGCCAAATGGACTGGATAATCATACTATTTGCACTAATAAGCGGGGCGATATCCGGTCTTATTTACTTTGGCGGCTTATGGCTTACGCTTAACAAAATCGCAGAATACAAACTCTCTTATACCCTGCTTTTACTGAGTTTTGCCGTGCGCCTTGCTCTTGTCTTGCTGATTTTTTACGCCCTGGTTATTTACCACTGGGCTTACCTTGCAATTGCGTTAATCTCTTTCCTGGCAATGCGGCAGTATCTGCTGGTGAAACTGGGAAAAGACGATAAAACCCTAATTCATGAGAGTGGAGCAGGCTGATGGAGTTTAATATTGATGATATTATATACTGGCAGGAGGGTTTTCTAAAAGTAAATGCTACGCTTTTGAATAGCTGGGTGGTGATGCTTTTTCTGATTTTTCTCTCCTGGCTGATTACAAGAAAGCTGACTTCCGGGTTGAACATCAGGCGGGGACAGGCTTTTATTGAATCTTTTGTGGTCTTTGTACTTGATCAGATTCGGGAAGAGACCCACGAGGACGCAGATAAATACCTACCATTCATCGGCACCCTGTTTTTGTTCATCGTGGTGTCGAATGTGATCGGTGTGATTCCGGGTTTTGATTCACCGACGGCATCGCTCTCAACGGCTACAGCTCTTGCCATCTGCGTATTTATTGCAGTACCTGTATTCGGTATTTCAAATAGAGGGTTTGCCGGATATATGAAGCATTATGTGCAGCCAACACCATTTATGCTTCCTTTCAACATCATAGGGGAACTGTCACGCACCCTGGCACTGGCTATCAGGCTGTTTGGAAATATTATGAGCGGAAGCCTCATTATCGCTATCGTACTCAGCTTGAGTCCGCTTTTTTTTCCGGTCGTCATGCAGGCATTCGGCTTGTTGATTGGAGTGATACAGGCTTATGTATTTGCCATACTTGCCCTGGTCTATATAGCCTCAGCGACAAGGATACAAAACCTTAAGGAATTGGAAAATGAAGAGTCAGGGAAAAAAGGGAATGAAAATAAATCAACCGAATAGTAAACCTTAACCAGAATAATATGGACACTATCAGCATAATCGGAATGGTCTCAATCATCATGGCAGGGCTCACCATTGCCGTCGGTTCTATAGCCCCGGCATTGGGGGAAGGAAGGGCCTTGTCGCAGGCATTGACTGCCATAGCCCAGCAGCCCGACGAAACGCCAAGCATTACCCGAACGCTCTTTGTGGGTTTGGCCATGGTGGAATCTACGGCGATATACTGTTTTGTGGTTGCCTTAATATTAATTTTTGCGAATCCTTTCTGGGATTACGTAATAGGACTTTGAAAAACTCATGAATATAGACTGGTTCACATTATCCGCCCAGATCGTCAATTTTCTAATACTCTTAGCCCTGCTGAAGAGGTTTCTATACGGCCCCTTAAGGGACGTCATGGAAAAGCGGGAAGAGAAGGTTACGTCACGGCTGGAAGAAGCACGCCAGAAACTTGCAGAGGCGGATGAGAAGCGCGAAGCCTACCAGCAGAAACTTGATGAACTGAACCGGCGGAAGGATCGGATGATCAGTGAAGCGCGGTCGGAGGCAGAAGAGAAAAGAAAGGAGCTGGAGCAGGAAGCCCGACGGCAGGTTGAAAATATGCAGGAAAACTGGGAGGAATCCATTGAGTCGGAAAAAGATTCGTTCTTCAATGAATTACACCACCAGGCTACAAGTAATGTCATAGAACTTTTACGCAAGCTGGTGAGTAATCTTGCCAGCAGAAGCCTGGAGGAGGTGACCATCCAAAAATTTATCGAGCAGCTAAGGGCCATGAATAAAAAGGATAGGAAACGTGCCCTGCAGTCGGCTCTGGATTTCGGGGAGGGCAAGATGACCGTTATCAGCTCCTTTGAACTGCCTGAAGAGACAAAAGAAGAGATTAAAAAGGTGCTGCAAGAGGTTTTTGCTGCAGAACTCAATTGTGAGTTCAAGGTATCCTCGCGCATTGGTTTTGGTATAGAGATGCGTGCCGAAGGGTGGAAGATCGGCTGGAATGCCAATATCTACCTGGAAGACCTTAAAGAGAATATGGAGCACCTCTTCCAGACAGGTATACGAAATAATGAGCAAAAACCGCTGAAACAAGGAGTATAACACACCACATATACGTGAAACTATACGAATCTACCATACCGATTGTCGATGAAGTCTTTGAGACTATCAACAGCTCATGGAAAGAAGATGCCGGGCTGATCGTTCGTGAAACCGGCAGAGTGCTTTCGGTCGGAGAGGGCATTGCACGGGTTGACGGTTTGCCCAACGTTTTAACTGACGAGCTGGTAAAATTTGCCAGCGGTTCGCTTGGGCTTAGCTATAACCTGGACCCGAAAGAGATCGGCGTTATTTTACTGGATGATGAACACCTGATTGAGGCGGGAGAGGAAGTATTCCGTACCGAACGTGTTTTGGAAGTGCCTGTCGGAGAATCGCTGCTGGGTAGAGTGGTTGACGCCCTGGGACGTGCCTCTGACGGAAAAGGCATCATACGGCCTGCCGACTTTTACCCTGTAGAACGTCCGGCCCCAACTATCATGAGTCGAATCTCTGTGGATACACCGCTGCAAACGGGTATTGTATCTATCGACGCTTTGCTGCCCATAGGGCGGGGACAGCGCGAATTAATTCTCGGCGACCGGCAAACGGGCAAAACGGCCATCGCTTTAGACAGCATCATCAATCAGAACGATACCGGTGTTCTCTGTATCTACTGTGCAATCGGCAAGCAGCGGGCGGAAGTGAACCGCGTGGTTGCCGACCTTCGCAAATATGGGGCACTGGAGCATACTATCGTCATGTCGGCGAGCAGCAGCGTACCGGTAGGGCTGCAGTATATCGCGCCCTATGCAGCCACCAGCATGGGAGAGTATTTCATGGAACAAGGCAGGGATGTGCTGATAGTTTATGATGACCTTACCTGGCATGCCCGGGCATACCGTGAGCTGGCCCTGCTTTTGCGGCGCCCGCCGGGACGCGAGGCCTATCCCGGTGACATATTTCATATTCACGCCCGGCTGCTGGAAAGATCGACCCACCTTAAAGAAGAAAAAGGAGGAGGAAGTCTTACGGCCCTTCCTATCATTGAAACACAGGCACAGGATATTTCAGCCTTCATACCGACAAACCTGATTTCCATAACCGACGGTCAGATCTATGTATCTCCCTCACTGTTCCGTAAAGATGTGCTCCCGGCTATTGATGTGGGTAAATCCGTATCGCGGGTGGGAGGAGCCGCCCAGCTGCCTGCCTACCGGCTTGTTACGGAAGAGCTGAGGCTGGCTTATTCACAATTTGAAGAACTGGAAGCGTTCTCCAGGTTCAGCTCGCGGCTGGATGAAGATACGCGGGAACAGATCAGGAGAGGCCGAAGAATCAGGGAAGTGCTTAAGCAGGATCAATTTGATACCCTCGAGGTATTCGAACAGATTGCGCTGCTGGTAGCCGTAACAGAAGGATTGTTTGACGCACTGGAGCTGCACGAAGTTGCCCGGGCTTGCGAGATTATCCGCAATAAGATAGCATCTGGACTGGAACCGGTTTGGATAAAAGTTACCGATGGAGAAAAGTTAAGTGAAGAGGAAGAACAGGAGCTGATTCGCCGCCTCAAGGAGCTGCTTGATGAGAACTTCCCTAAAGAGAATTTAGCGGAGGGTATGGAAAATGCAAACCGTTGAACATTATAAGAGAAAAATAAAAAATGCCGAAGACCTTGAGTCTATTGTCAATACCATGAAAGTTCTGGCCTCAGTGAGCATTCGGCAGTTTGAGAAGGCAGCGGAATCACTGGGAGAGTATTACCGGACTGTTGAAATGGGGCTTCAAATTGTTTTGGGACACTCACTTTCTGAAGACCTTCCCTATGTGAAATCCGCAAAAGAGAGCTGTTCCGTCATCATCGCTCTCGGTTCCGGGCAAGGGCTATGCGGTTCCTTTGATGAGCGTATATTGAGCTTCATAGAAAATCAGCTCATGGAAGAGAAGCTGAGCGGACCCAGGTTCCTGGTTATGGGAGAACGGCTGGCGGCACAGCTTGAGCAGCACGAACGGGTGGAAAAAGTATTCAATTTGCCCGGATCGGTTTCTGGCCTTAACCGTTATGCCTTGCAGCTTCTGGCAGCTGTAGAAAAATTGCGTTTGGAACATAATGCGGGGAGGGTGTTAATCATCCATAACAAACCTGTTGCCCGGGGCAGGTATCAGCCCAGGGTGCAGTACCTGCTGCCTCTCGACCGGCACTGGCTCAACAGGCTGGCAGATAAAGAGTGGCCCACCAATAACCTGCCACAATTCACTATGGATGCTACTGAGCTTTTCTCCCAGATGATTCGCCAGTACCTGCTGGTATCTCTTTACAGGGCTATGGCAGAATCCCTGGCCGCTGAGCATACCGGCAGATTGAATTCCATGACGGTAGCCGAACAGAAGATTGAAGAGCGCCTTCAAGAGCTAAACAACCGCTATGCTCAAGAGCGTCATAAGGCCATAACCGAAGAGCTGCTGGATATTCAGTCGGGGTACAGGGCAGTGGAGGGAGATAAAGGTTACCAGGAATAATTGAGATTGTCTTTTCTACTGTCAGAACTGAGATAGTATAGGGGAATAAATTTTTATGAAACACCATAAAACGTACCGTGATGGAAGAATACATAGATAAACCTGCCGGCATCAAAGCCCCGGAAAAACCCTGGTACAGCGTGCCGGTTGAGGAGGTTCCTGTTATTGGCAAAACCGATGCCCATAAGGGATTGACGGATGAGGTTATCGGGCAGCGCCTGGCTTATTACGGTGCCAATGAAATTGAAACGGAAGCCGGTTTAACCCGCTGGCAGATCTTGTTACACCAGTTTCGGGACCCGCTGATCTACATTCTGCTTGCTGCGGCATTTGTTACATTTGTGCTGCAAGACTATATCGATTCCGGTGTGATTACGGCTGTAGTGCTTTTGAATGCACTGATTGGCTATATTCAGGAAAACAAGGCTCAGAGTGCCATTCGTGCTTTGTCGCGTATGACCGATCCTAAGGCGCATGTTATCAGGGACGGGCGTGAGGTTGAGATTCCCAGCCGTGAGCTGGTGCCCGGCGATGTTGTTCTGCTCAGCTCAGGAGGACGCGTGGCAGCCGACATGCGTATTATCCAATCCAAAGGCCTGGAGATTGATGAATCGGCGCTCACCGGCGAATCGGCTGTAATCAGGAAGGTACAGGATGCTCTTAAAGGCACGAACCTGGTGCCTGCCGAACAGGTGAATATGGCTTTTGCCGGTACCATGGTCTCGCAGGGCCGTGCCAAAGCAGTGGTTGTGCGTACCGGCGACTCAACGGAATTGGGTAAAATTGCCTCCACTGTTAAAGAGATCGGTATTATTAAAACTCCATTACAGGGCAAAGTCGATCGGCTGGGTAAGAATATCGGCAATCTCATCCTTGGTTTTGCAGTTCTCATTGCCGTGATTGGCATACTCTATGCCATGGATCCTGCCGAGATCTTTATCACGGTGGTGGCTATGGCAGTTTCTGCCATACCTGAGGGACTTCCCGTGGTGCTCACCGTGACACTGGCTATCGGGGTACGCAGGATGGCCAACCGACAGGCGATAATTCGTTCGCTGCCCGCTGTCGAAACCTTGGGCAGTACTACGGTTATCGGCTCCGATAAAACGGGTACGCTTACCAAAAACCAAATGACGGTACGACAGATTTGGGCAGATGATACGTTTTACCATCCCACAGAAGCCGGCTACGGTCTTGAAGGGGAGATCCGGGAGAAGGATAAAGCCAGTAAAATGGAACCTGCAACCGATAGTGGCTTATTTAAGACACTATTGGCGGGTACATTAGCCAATGAGGCCAATGTTGCAGCTGTTGAATCCGGAGATCCCCAGGGAGATCCCACCGAAATTGCCCTGCATGTGTCTGCCTATAAAGGAGGCATTCGCTTGTCTGACGCTCGCCTGTCAATGGAAGAGATTGATTCTCTGCCTTTTGAGCCTGAGCGGAAATTTATGGCTACGATGAATAAAAGCAATAGCGGAAGCGTCATATATGTGAAAGGAGCTCCGGAGTCGGTGCTGGACCGCTGCAGCCGGCAGCTGGTAAATGGGGAGTTGGTACCTGTTGACAAGAAAAAAGTTCAGGCCGTGGCAAAGGCAATGGCGGGAGAAGGGCTCAGAGTGCTGGCGATGGCCTATCGTGAAACAGATAAAGATAATTTAAGCGACGAGGCCCTGTTCGAGGATGGATATGTGCTTAGCGGGCTCCAGGGAATGGAAGACCCAATCCGCCCCGAGGTTGTGGAAGCGATAGAGAACGCCCGCTCCTCGGGCATACGGGTCATCATGATTACCGGCGATCACGTCGATACTGCTATTGCCATCGGGCGCCGGCTTGGGCTGGACGAGGACGGCCATGGAGCCCTTGAAGGCAAATCATTGGACAGGCTCTCAGATGAAGAGCTGGGTCTCTGGCTTCTGGATATCAATATTTTTGCGCGTGTTTCCCCCAAGCATAAGTATCGTATTGTAGACTGTCTCAAGAACCAGGGCCATATAGTTGCTGTTACCGGAGATGGGGTAAACGATGCCCCGGCACTTCGGGCCGCACATATCGGGGTAGCTATGGGCAAAGGAGGAACCGATGTGGCAAGGGAAGCGTCCGACATGGTGCTTTCCGACGATAACTTTGCCACCATAGCGGCTGCCATAGAAGAAGGCAGAATTGTCTTTTCTAATATACGCAAGGTTACCTTTTTCCTGCTTTCCACAGCGGTTGGCGAGCTTATCGTAATATTAGTTGCGGTTCTGATGAACTGGCCGCTGCCCTTTATCGCCGTCCAGATTTTATGGATAAACCTCGTCACCAATGGCTTGCAGGATGTGGC
>DATFJD010000429.1:0-10705 GCA_035269475.1 Halalkalibaculum sp. | reverse complement strand
TCATTTGTTTACGATATTCGGTATCGTCTTTTCAGTAACCTGTATCTTATTAATCTGGAGAGTAATTGAATGAGTAAAAAGAGAGTAATAAGTAATGAGTAAAAAGTAAGATTACCTGTGATGAATTTACTCCTTACTCGTCACTCCTTATTCGTAGTCTGCTATTTTGATCTAATCGCATTTATTATGATCTTTAGTAGCTGATTTTTTGGCAAGATTTAAAGATTTTTTTGAACCTATTTAACGATTTAACACATATCTAAACATGGCCAGAGTAGAAGTAGAAATGCCCCAGATGGGGGAATCGGTAATGGAAGGCACTGTCATCGAATGGACTAAAAGTGTCGGCGACAAAGTAGAAGAAGATGAAACGCTGCTTGAAATCGCAACCGACAAAGTTGATACCGAAGTCCCATCTCCCCAGGCAGGTATCCTGGTAGAAATACTGGCCGAAGAAGGAGAAACTATTGAGGTCGGGCAGGCCATAGCGATAATTGAAACCGATGCCGAAGCTGCTGAGACCGGCAGCACGGAAGGAGGAGCAGCAAAAAGTGAAGAGAAAGAGAAAGATCAAGAAGAAGAAAGTACCGAAACCGAAGCAGAGCCTGAAAAGGAAAAAGAAGCAGTTACCGCTGAAAAACAAGAACCTTCCGGCGGAAATGGGGCTGAAGATGTAGGTGAAGGAGAACGTATTGAGGTGCAGATGCCTAAAATGGGCGAGTCGGTAATGGAAGGCACCGTCATAGAATGGACCAAGAGTATTGGCGACGAAGTTGAAGAAGACGAAACACTTCTCGAGATATCGACCGATAAAGTGGATACTGAAGTACCCTCACCGCAGGCCGGTACTCTCGTGGAAATTCTGGCTGAAGAAGGAGAAACTATTGAAGTTGGACAAACAATCGCCATTATTGCTACCGGTAAGGCAGCTTCGGGTGCGGCGAAAAAATCGGGTCCCTCACCTGCAGCAGAAAAAGAGACAAAGAAGGAAGAGTCCAAGGAGAAGAAAAAAGAACCGGCTACCGTTTCTGCAAATGGCGCTCCTTCCGGCGGAGGCACCGAGCCTCAGCGTATTGGAAGCGACGGCAGATTTTATTCACCGCTGGTTCGCTCAATCGCCAAGGAGGAAGGAATTTCTCAGGAAGAACTGGAAAATATAGAAGGATCCGGCCAGGGCGGACGTGTTTCGAAGCAGGATATCATGCAATACCTCGAGACTCGCGAAACACAGAAAGCAGCACCTAAAGAAGAGAAGAAAGCAGCCGAGGCCGGCCTCACCAAGCCTGCATCCGGCAAGAAAGAAGCGGTTGAACAGGAAGGCGCCATCAAAGCCGGTCAGCTGAATGTTCAGCGACCATCCGGAGATGTGGAAATTGTGAAGATGGACCGCATGCGCAAGATGATTGCCGACCACATGGTGAAATCTACGCAGACATCCGCTCATGTTACGACCTTCGCTGAAGTGGATGTCACCAACCTGGTGCGCTGGCGCGAAGCCAACAAGAAGAAGTTCATGGAAAGAAGCGGCACAAAATTAACCTATACCCCGCTCTTTATCGAAAAAATTATTCAGGCGATTAGGGAATACCCGCTTATAAACAGCTCGGTAAACCTGGAAGACAGCGAAATAATTGTCAAGCGCGACATTAACTTCGGTCTTGCAGTTGCTCTTGGCGAAGGCGGTGAAGGCGGCCTTATTGTACCCGTTATAAAGAAAGCCCAGGAAAAAAATCTCGTAGGCCTAGCTGAAGAGGTTGCAGAACTGGCTTCCAAAGCCCGGAATAAGAATCTAAGTCCCGACGACCTGGTAGGCGGCACTATCACGCTGACCAACTATGGAAGTGTCGGCAACCTGATGGGGACACCGATCATAAATCAGCCCCAGGTTGCCATTATTGGAACCGGAGTTATTGAGAAACGTCCGGTGGTTCTGGAAACGGATCAGGGAGATGTCATTGGCATCCGCCACATGATGTATCTTTCCATGAGTTACGATCACCGCATCATTGACGGTGCCCATGGCGGTGCGTTCCTGAACAGGGTGAAGGAACTGCTGGAAAATTTTGATACCGACCGGGCAGTGTAAATAATAGAACGCAGATAACAGGGATTGGGCGAATCCTTATGAGTTAAATAGTATTCTTAAGATCTGTGATAACCTGCTGAATCAGCTTTATCTGTGTTCCAATTAAATCAGCGGCATGAATTTCGTGCCGCTTTTTTTCTGCACAAATATGGAAGTAATAAGTACTATACAAGGTATTCGAGATAAGGTATCTGCCCTCAAAAAGCAGGGCAAGACGGTGGGCTTTGTGCCTACCATGGGTGCCCTGCATAAGGGACACCTTTCCCTCATAGAGCTGGCAAAGGAGCATGCCGACGAGGTTGTGGTCTCTATTTATGTCAATCCCGAACAGTTTGGGCCCGATGAAGACTACAAGGAGTATCCCCGCCAGCTCGAGTACGACTTGGATGAATGTGAAAGGGCAGGTGTATCAGCCGTTTTTACGCCCGGTGATGATATCATGTATGGTGATGAAAAGTATCTGAGCATTAAAATAGACGAGCTCAACAGGTATATGGACGGGGGTTCCCGCCCCGGTTTTTTTGAGGGCATCGTTTTGGTGGTGAATAAATTCTTTAACATCATTGAACCCGATGTGGCTGCTTTTGGACAGAAGGATATTCAGCAGTTCCGTATTCTTACCCAGATGGTGGAAGAGTTCAATCATAGTGTCGAGCTGCTTATGGGCCCGATTATAAGGGCTAACGACGGCCTGGCACTTAGCAGCCGTAATGCCTACCTGAACGACCAGCATCGCAAAATTGCTCCCGGGCTATACCGGGCTTTGCAGTTTGTGAAGAAGCAGATTGAGGGTGGAGCGAAAAACCTGGAAATGGTGTTAAACCACCAGAAAGCGGAACTGGAAGCAAAAGGTTTTGAAATTGATTATCTTAACTTGTTTTGTTTCAATAGAATGGCGCCGGTGAATGAAACGGAGCCGGGTATGAAATATGTGCTGGCAGGTGCCGTTTATCTTGGTGAGACGCGTTTGATAGACAATATTATTATTGAATTGTAGGTAAAAATATTATGAAATTGAAGATGTTCAAGTCTAAACTGCATCAGATGAAGGTAACGGAAGCGAATCTTCATTACGAAGGCAGTATAACTATTGATCAGGACTTGCTTGATAAAGCCGGAATTCTGCCCTACGAAAAGGTTCAGGTATTGAATATCACCAATGGATCCCGGCTGGAAACTTATACTATTCCCGGTGAAAGAAAGTCACGGGTCTGCTGCCTGAACGGTGCTGCGGCTCGTCTTACCCAGGTGGGAGATCGTATTATCGTTATATCCTATGCCGAAATGACGCCGGAAGAAGCCAGGGAGCATAAGCCGAAAGTGGTGATCGTCGATGAAAATAATGATCCCAAAACCGTAGTCGACGAAACAGAGTATGCTACCCAATACGATATGAAATCCGGACTTGTAGATAATACGATTGTCGAAGAATAGCTGCGGTTCATCAAGAGTGGTGTGTTGGTAGTCGAATAAAATTCCATTCTTATACCGGCAATACTAGTTTAATTGTAAAACTTTATAGCATTTGAATTCGTCATGCAACAGTAAGGCGAATCTAAACGTCTACTATACATAATTGCATATGCATGGTTATACTATTAATATAATTTCAACAGTTTTTCTATAATCGAAGCTATTTATCATGTCTAAAAAATATATTATCGCCGGGGCGCTGGTTGCGTTAGTTTTGGTAACCTGGTTTGCATTCGGTTCTGAATCATCAGAGAGAGCAAATATTTTTGTAACTCCGGAACTTGGTGAGTTTAAAGTTACCGTAACCACAACCGGTGAACTGAGAGCAAAGAATTCAACACAGATCAAGGGTCCGGAAGGAATGCGGGATATTCGGGTATACAATGTAAATATTCAAAAGCTGATACCGGAAGGCACCGTTGTACAAAAGGGAGATTTCGTTGCGGAACTCGATCGCTCGGAAGTGATGAGTAAACTTCAGGATGCGCAATTGGAACTTCAGAAAGTAGAGTCTCAGTTTGAGCAGGCTCAGTTAGACAGTACTCTTACCCTATCGCAGGCCCGAGATAACCTGATAAACCTGGATTATACGGTTGAGGAGAGGGAAATAGCTGTTGAACAGTCGAAATATGAATCTCCCGCCGTTAAGCGCCAGGCACAAATTGATTTTGAAAAAGCTCAGAGGCAGCTTGATCAAGAGAAGAAAAACTATATTACCAAAACAAAACAGGCTGAAGCCAAGCTGAGAGAGATAGAAGCCGACCTGGAAAAGGAAAAAAGAGAACTGCAAAAGATTCAGGACCTGCTGGGAAAATTCCGCATAAGTGCTCCCGAAAATGGAATGGTCATTTATAAAAGAAATCGTAACGGAAGCAAACTGACCGAAGGCGGCTCTGTAAGTGCCTGGGATCCTGTGGTAGCCGAACTACCTGACTTCAGCATTATGGAGTCGGTAACCTACGTAAATGAGGTAGATATACAGAATGTTAAAGCCAACCAGCTGGTTGATATTGGTTTGGATGCCGACCCCGAAAAAAAACTGAGCGGTGTGGTCACCGGTGTAGCAAATATCGGAGAGCAGCGGCCAAACTCAGACTCTAAGGTTTTCCAGGTAATCATTCGGGTAAATGAAGCTGATACTACGCTGCGTCCGGCAATGACAACAAGCAATTTAATCCATGTCGATAGCTTCAGTGATGTTTTGCATGTACCGCTTGAAACTGTTCATACTCAAGATTCGCTAAATTTTGTGTTTAAAAGCGATGGCATGAATGCCGTTATGCAACAAGTAGTTATGGGCGCTATGAATGAAAATAATGTTGTGATTCACGAAGGTTTATCCTTTGACGATCAGCTTTACCTTTCTACTCCTGACGATACTTCAGGTATCAGCCGTGAATACCTTTCTGAAGAAATTGTTCAGAAATATCGCAAGGAAGAGTCAACGGTACAGGATGCGGAACTGAATCAAGAACCAGCAGATTCAACGTCAGAACCGAGCGATCAAAGACGTATGCAAAGAATGCAGCAGAGATAACAAAACTAATCATCAAAGGCCTCTACTGTTCCGTGCCGGTTTATAATTTAAATCTTTTTTCTAGCTAAACTAAAAAGCCTTGCTGCAAGTAATTCTATACAACCTGGATATTGCGCTGGATGCCATCCGCCAGAATACGCTGCGCTCACTACTTACCTCTCTGGGTATAATTTTTGGGGTTGGATCGGTAATTGCCATGCTGGCCATTGGCAGTGGCGCCCAAGAAGAAGTACTTCAGCAGATGAAATTGCTAGGTACCAATAATGTAATCATAGAGCCGGTTATTGAACAGGTTGAAGGGCAAGTACAAGAAGCCGGCATGGTTCCTGCAGAACAAAAACGTTACTCGCCGGGGCTTACCCTTGAAGATATGCAGAGCATTCAGGAGCAAATACCCGGGGTGGTTAATGTAAGCCCTGAAATTGTTTTTGAAACTTCATTTATACGTAGCGGAAGGATTAGAACCGGCAAACTGGTAGGTGTCAATACCCGCTATTTCGATATCAATAATTTTGAGTTTGATAGCGGAAATCGTTTCAGTGAGTTACAGGTGCGGGATGCAGAACCTGTATGTATTATCGGCCATGATATTAAAACTAAATTTTTTGCCGGACAGGATCCTATCGGTAAGAAAATAAAGACCGGTGATCTTTGGCTGACAGTCGTTGGAGTGTTAAAAAAGAGAGAACTCAGTACAGAAAATATTGAAAACCTTGGTATCAGAAATTACAACCTGGATATCTATACTCCGGCGACTACGGTATTGCTGAGGTTTAAAAACCGGGCATTGGTTACACAGCAGGATGTGCAGGATGCAGAATCAGATGAGGGTAGCGGCGTGGTATTTTTCGGCGGAGGGGTTGCAGTAACTTCCGGCGGCAGTAGCGAGTCGGGGCAGAGCGATGGAAATTATAACCAGCTGGATAAGCTGATTGTTCAGGTTGCTGATAACCGTTATAGTGTGCCTCTTGCCGATGTGTTGCGGCGCATGCTCCAGCGGAGACATAATGACGTTGTGGATTTTGAGGTAATTGTACCCGAACTGTTGCTTCAGCAAGAGCAGCGCACAAAACAAATATTTAATATCGTACTCTCTTCAATTGCTTCTATTTCACTGTTGGTTGGCGGCATTGGAATTATGAATATCATGCTGGCTTCGGTGGTTGAACGCTACCGCGAAATTGGAGTGCGACGTGCCGTCGGTGCCCAGAAAAGAGATATAAAACTACAATTTTTAACCGAAGCGCTGGCTATCAGTATCTCCGGCGGACTGGTTGGTATTATACTGGGAATTGCATTCAGTTATATAATTGAAGTGACGGCAGGTATTGTAACCATAGTTTCTCTTTACTCTATTGTAATTTCATTCGGTGTGGCAATGGCTATAGGTGTTGTCTTTGGCTATTTCCCCGCCCGCCGTGCCGCAGAACAAGATCCCGTACACGCTTTACGCCATGAATAAAAATTTATCACTGCCTCTGTTATTAGCTTTATTTCTAACTCTCTGTTCTTCCCAGCAGGTTAAAGCACAGGCTGCCAATAATCTCGGGATACTTTCGCTGCAGGATTGTATAGAAATCGCACAGGATGAAAGTCCGATTGCCCGGGCAGCAAGATTCGCATTGGTTGCCAGCAAGTGGCAATACCGTTCTTTTCGTGCTGATCTGCTACCCAGTTTGTCGCTGGCAGGAGATGCTCCCAACTTTAATAAAAGTATATTCTCAAATATACTGGATAACGGACAGGTTACCTTTTCTTCACGGACGCAGTCTGAAGCATCGACTACGGTTTCAATCAGCCAAAATATTCTGCCTACCGGCGGAAGATTATCGCTGTCTTCCGGTATTACTCGCTTGGGCATTTTTGAGGGAGAAAACACCTATCTGTGGCAAAGTACACCATTAGTTGTAGGACTTCAGCAACCCATTCTACAGTTTAATAATCTTAAATGGAGAAACCGCCTCGAGCCGCTGCAATATGAAATAGCGCAGAAAGAATTTGTAGAAGAGATGGAAAATATTGCCCAGACTGTGACTCAAAGTTTTTTTGACGCGTACCTAGCTAAAATAAATCTTGAAAATGCCGAGTTCAATGTAGCTCGCAACGATTCAATATATAACATCTCGCAAGGCCGGTACAATGTTGGGAATATTGCTGAGAATGATTTACTGCAAAGTGAGCTGGCACTTCGCAATGCGGAAGCCTCTTTAACCCGTGCCCGCATAGAATATGACCGTAGCCTTAATGATTTTAAAATTCTGTTGGGTTATTCTACCGACGTTCAGTTAGAATTGGAGCCGCCATCAGAGCTGCCGGAAGTTGCCGTAAATATTCAGAAGGCCAAGCAGCTGGCTATCGAAAATAACAGTGAAGCGCTTAATTACCGGCTTAGTGAGATTCAGGCCGATCGTAATTTTGCCCAGGCCAAGAGCGAGGGTACCTTTAATGCCAATCTAATTGCAAACTTCGGATTGAATCAAACATCAGATGATTTTGCAGATCTATATAATAACCCGCAAAACAGGCAGTTTTTTACGCTGGGATTCGATATTCCCATTTTTAACTGGGGGAAACAGCAGGCACAGGTCAATGCGGCCCGCAACCAGCAGAGGGAAGTCGCAAATAGCATAGAATTTCAGCGCCGTCAGTTTGATCAGCGTGTGCAGTATATTGTCAGCCAGTTTTTGCAGTTACGTGACCAGGCTTTACTCGCTGCTCAATCGGATACCATTGCACAGCGACGTTACCAGGTTGCCCAGAACCGCTACCTCATTGGCAAAATTGATATCACCAATCTGTTTATAGCTCAAAATGAGAAGGATAGTGCCCGTCAGGCCTATATCCGGGCGCTCAGAGATTACTGGACCGGCTGGTTTGAGCTACGTCAGCTTACGCTTTATAATTTCCGCGAAGACCGGCCTATCACCTACGATTTATAAAGAGATAACTGTATCCAGGCTGTTCATCAGGCTTTAGTATTACCTGCAAATAGAATACGGATCTAAAATCAATAAATAAGTACCACTTTTTTTCCTCTCATTAAATCACGTACTTGCAATGCGTTGGATTTCCGGACTATGTTTTTAACTGTATTGTATTAGATGAAAAATCCTTTTCGAAGAAATTCGCCTGACAGGGAATTTGTCATATCACCAAGTAAGGGCGGCTTGGGGACCTTTGGCGGTGTATTTACTCCTTCGATTCTTACCATTCTTGGCGTCATCATGTACCTTCGCTTCGGATGGGTGGTCGGTAATGTAGGCCTCATCGGCACCCTTCTAATAGTAACCATTTCAACAGCCATTACATTTTTAACGGCACTTTCTATAGCGGCTATAGCAACGGATCAGCGTGTTAGAATTGGCGGGGCATATTATATGATCAGCCGTTCACTGGGTATTGAATCCGGCGGGGCAATCGGCATTCCTCTGTATCTCGCCCAAGCACTTTCCGTAGCCCTTTACACTGTTGGCTTTGCTGAAAGTGTGGTGGGCGTATTTCCGGCCTTGAATATTAAGCTGGTGGGTATCATCACTACCATAGGCGTCGCTATTCTCGCCCTGGTATCTGCGAAAGCGGCTATTCGCGCACAGTATTTTATCATGTTCGGTATATTTTTATCACTTCTCTCACTTGTATTCGGGAGTCCGATTGAGCAGTCGAATATTGAAATGTGGGGTGCGGCCGACCGTCATTCCGAAGGCTTCTGGGTTGTATTTGCGGTATTCTTTCCCGCGGTAACGGGTATAATGGCCGGTGTTAATATGTCTGGTGATCTGGAAAATCCATCCCGATCGATTCCGCGCGGTACATTTGCCGCCATTGGAGTGGGCTATGTAATTTATATGGCGCTGCCAATTATTCTGGCGAACCGTGCGGATGCTCTGACGCTCATTGAAGACCCTCTTATAATGAGAAAGATGTCTTATTGGGGTGATGCTATCCTTATCGGTGTATGGGGCGCTACGCTATCAAGTGCTGTGGGCAGCATACTTGGGGCACCGCGCGTATTGCAAGCACTGGCCCGTGATGGGGTGCTGCCTCGCTGGCTGCGCTTGCTCGGAAGGGGTGATGGGGATGACGACTCCCCGCGCATCGGTACCGTACTGACACTGGGAGTGGCACTCGCGGCAGTCTGGTTGGGCAACCTCAATATCATCGCCCCGATACTCACCATGTTCTTTCTCACTACCTACGGTGTCTTGAATATTGCAGCGGGCATTGAACGGCTTTTAAATAGCCCTTCATTTCGCCCGAAATTCAAAGTCCACTGGGCATTCTCGCTGATAGGTGCTATAGGTTGTATCTCAGTCATGTTTTTGATTAATGCCGTTGCCACCGGCTTCGCCTTTGCATTTGTAGCTGTAATTTTCATCTGGCTGCAGCGCAGGGAAATGGAGGCAGCCTGGGGCGATGTTCGCCGCGGCATCTGGATGGCAATAACCAGGGCCGGACTCATGCGCATGGGAGTTGACAAAGAGGCCAAAACCTGGAGGCCGCATCCGCTGGTGCTTTCAGGTGCCCCCACTAAACGATGGCATTTGATAGAACTGGCCTCTTCTTTGACACACAACCGCGGCATTCTAACGGTCACTACGGTACTGACAGATGAGAAAATAACGGCAGAAAGAAAGAATAGTATGGAAAGCAATATCCGGGATTTTCTGGCCAAGAGAAGTGTGCAGGCCCTTGTTAGGGTAATGACCGCCCCCGACCCTTTTGAAGGCGGTGAACGGCTGATTGAATCCTACGGACTCGGAGCGCTGGTACCGAATACGGTGATACTGGGAGACAGTGAAAATGCAAATATTCGTGGCCGGTATTGTAATATGATTGCTACCTTTCACAAACAGAAGAGAAATGTCTTGATTGTGCACAACAATGAGGAAAAAGGTTTTGGTAATCGGAAGCGAATCGATATTTGGTGGGGCGGCTTGCAAGGTAACGGCGGACTTATGATGATTCTGGCATACTTGCTTCAAAGCAGCAGAGGCTGGTGGGATGCGGAAGTGCGTATTAAAATGGTTGTTGACAATGAATTTGCAGCAGAAGGAGCAAAGAACAACTTGCTTAGAATCGTCGATAAAATAAGGACCGGTGCAAAACCGGAAATCCTCGTTTCAAACGGTCGTTCTTTTGATGAGATATTGCAAGACTCTTCGCAAGATGCGGATCTTGTGATGCTGGGTATGGCTGAGCCGGGTAATAATTTCAGCAGTTATTACAACAGGATCCAGGAGAGACTGAAAGGCCTGCCTACAACGATCCTGGTGCTCGCTGCGGAAGACATATCCTTTGGAGAAGTTTTGATGCAGCAGGATAATTTTCATGAAGACTGATAAAGATTCGAATAAATATATGCGGATCAGTAGAAAATGATAGCAAACCTTTAACGATCCGCAGTCAAACCACTTCACTTTGGAATACTGATTACATAGCCTTAAAAAGAGTTATTGCTGATTTGTGATGAAAAAAATATGCATGGTTTTAAAAAGCTGCCCCGATTTGTAAAAGGATGAGTAATCAGGGGGAGAAGGCTTGCTATGATTTGCTATTCGCATCAAAGCTTTTAAATTACTTCCGGCAATTAAAATATGATCTAAGAAGCG
>DATFJD010000428.1:0-4282 GCA_035269475.1 Halalkalibaculum sp. | reverse complement strand
GTAAAAGATTTCCTTTTTCATGCAGCATGAGCTCTACGGCATCGCGGGTGACCATGGCCCACTGCAGTTTGCCGTCATCGCGCGGAACAGACATCTCAAGTGTAAAGCCGAGTACATCTTTATAGAAGCTGACGGTTTTATCAACATCCTCGACCATCAGATTTGCAGTAATGGATTTAAATTTTGCTGCCATAATATTTCGGATTTTTTTATATGGATGATATGACCTTCAATGAACTTACTTGGCGTGCAAAAAACAAGTCTGGAACTTCTCTTAGAAGCCATACATAACCAGTGCATAGCAGAAGGGTCATTTGGCCTGTATTTCATTTTGGTACCGGCTAAGTGGAGATGTGATATTTATCTTCAAGCACCTTGAGGTGGTGACGTTCATGCCCCGCAATTATATATGCCAGGGCACGTACTGAAAAAGTATTATCGTTTGCGGTTCCTTTCCTGAGCAGGACTTCTTCGGTGAAGCTGTTAAACAGAATGATAGTGGCGTTTCTCAGTGAGAAATATTCATCTCCAAGGCTTTGCAGACTACGTTCTTTAAAATTTCCTTCCTCGACATAGGCATCCTGATCATAACCCGGCTGACTTTTGGTCTCATTTCTTGCGAAACACAATCCGCGATAAGCGAAGATTCGTTCGGAGTCGATCAGGTGGCCGATGACTTCTTTAACGGTCCATTTTCCCTCTGCATACCGGTACCTTGACTGCTTGGCAGTCAGGGAGTTAATTAAGGTATAGGTTTCGTGCATCTGATCTTTTAAGATATCGATGATATCACCTGAACCTACCTCTTCTATATATCCTTCGTAGAACGCTCCGTATTCTTCCGGTTGTGGACGCATAGTAATAGTCAGATATATGATTGATTATTAGGGCCTCAGGATAAATAGTAGTAAAAATAGAACATTAAAACACGCAGTTAATGCCAAAAAAAAGGCCGGTCTTAAATAATAAGACCGGCCTTTGAATTAAATATGTTCAGGCTATTCCTGGTTCACCTTATGATCCTTGTAAGTGGTTTCACTTGCTTTTTGATCACCACTGAAAGAGATTTGTTTATAGGCATAGGCAACACCGTTTGCTGTTTTCCAATCGGAATAGCGTTCTTCAACCTGCACCTGTTCGCCTTGCTGGGGGTTGAACTGCTGATACCTCATCAGCCGCGGGTACCCGGTCTCCTCATCTACCAGAAAGAGGATATCCTTCTCGTCGATGTTGACACTGAGCTTGGCATAGGTTTTATCCTGAAACTCTTCGGTCCCGGTATATTGCGGGTTAATATCATTGTCCGTCATGGCGACAGCCAGGAAACTCCGGTTCAGGGTTTCTTTTAAATTCTGACTCATTTGAGGTGGAAGTGGCCTTTCCTGACCCATCATGGTCATTTTCCCCTGGCCGTCGGCATAGGTGATTTTCATGGTGCCGCCGGGCGTCTGAACAGTCTGTTCAATGGCATCCGGATAGTCAATGGTCGCGGTTGTTTGAATAGCCATTTGACCGCCCGGGAACTGCTCACCGAACTGAACCACTTCGCCTTCCACGGTTATAGAGTTTAATTCCGTTTCGGGAGTAATCAGCGCGTCCGACATTTTATTAAGCAAAGACTGGCCTTTGGCGGCATCGCCTTCTACTACTTTTTGTTCGCTGCCGGGCTGCGGGATGCTGATGTCGATCTTATTGACCTCTCCGTACTTTTGCAGCTGATCTCCGATTTCTTCTTCATTTCCGACAACCAGTATTTCAACTTTGCCGGGCTTTAAATATTCCTGCGCTACTCGCTGTACATCCTCAATGGTAGTAGCTTTAACGCCTTCTACGTATTCGTCAAAGGCATCCTCAGAAAGCCCGCGATAGTCGTAGGACATGCGCTGATTGAGCACTTTTTCAAAGCTGTCGTACCGGAATACGAGGGAGTTCAGGAACTGGTCTTTGGTGTCCTGAAGTTCTTCCTGCGATATCGGCTCATTTTGCAGGCGCTCGATCTCACCAATGATAGCGTCGATTGCTTCAGCCGTGGTAGCGCTCTTGGTCATTACGCCGGCATAAAAGGTTCCGGGATAGAAGGTATTCATGCTATACTGACCGAAGACGCTGTAGGCGAGACCCATGTCAGTGCGTACCACCTGGAACAGCCTGCCGGAAAAGCCGCCGCTTAATACCTGGTTCATCACCTGAACTTCAGCATAGTCGGGGTTGTCGCGCATGCCGCCGAGATGCCCCAGCAGAACAAAGCTTTGATTGACGTCCGACTTACTTACAAAATTAATCGTGCTATTGAATTCATAATTCACTTCCGGAAACTCCAGCTCAGTGGCATTTCCGGCGGGTATGCCTGCGAAAGCTTTTTGGAGCTTTGACTTCATAGTGCCGGTATCAAAGTCGCCGACCAGTCCGATGGACATATTTTTGCCTACAAAGTGTTCTTTGTGGAAATTTACCAGGTCTTCACGGCTGATATTATTAATGGTTTCATATTCTGTATTACGTCCGTAAACAGAATTTTCACCGTAAATCAGGTGATCGAAAACACGGTAACCAATTTGCTGGGCATTGTCATTTCTCCTGGAGATACCGCTTTTGGTCTGAGTTTTGGCCAGTTCAATTTTCTCTTCCGGGAATACCGGGTTGGTCAAAAGATCAATAAAAACGGGCAGCAGCTCATCAAAATCCTCTTTCAGCACGTTCATGCCGGCCCCGCCGGAAGTGAAACCGATTCCGGTTTCCATACTGGCGGCTTTATTTTCAAGTAAGGCATTCAGTGAATCTGAAGGATAGTTTTCCGATCCACCGGAACGAATCACAGTCCCCGTGATGGAGGCAAGTCCTGTTTCCTCATTAGGTACCAGAACGCCTCCGGTCCGTATCATAACGCTGACGTCGATAAGAGGAAGCTCCTTGTCTTCAACCAAAAAGAATTTAATGCCGTTATCGAGGGTGAATGTCTCAACATCAGGCTGGTTAAATTGATTGAGTTCAGGGTATTTCAGCTGGTCATAGCGTTTCTGTGCTTGCGTTATCGAAACTGCAAAAAGCACGAGCATGCATATCAGGCCAAGTCGTTTCATGGTATGAGTTCCTGTAAACTTAGAGTTGAATATTTTTTTATTGATTAGCATCGGCAACCTCCTCAGAATCCTGGGTCACTATAGCGCCCACGGTTAAATTATCGTCGGTAAAATAGGTTTTTGCCACGCGCTGAAGGTCTTCAAGCGTGACTTCATTCAGCTTGTCAAGATCTGTAAACACTTTTCGCCAGTCACCCTGCTGGGCTTCCGTCGAAGCAAAAGACTGTGCCAGACCGGTATTTGAGTCAAGTGAGCGCACCAGGCTTGCACGGGCGTTGGTTCTGGCCCTGTCAAGCTCCTGCTGGGTGATATCCCCGTCCTTTACCTTCTGAATTTCTTCGTGAATAACCGTTTCAAGCGTGTCCACACCGAGTCCGCGGTTGGGTACTGCGAAAGTCAGGAACATGCTTTTATGTTTAGTTCCCGGGAAACCGTTGAAGGCCTGCACGGCTAGAGCAAGCTGCTCTTCTTCAACCATTCTCTTGTATAGACGCGAAGTACGTCCGCTGGAAATGATGGATCCAAGGAGCTGCAGTGCTTTGGCATCCGGATGATCCTGTGCAACAGTGTGATAACCCATCAGCAGGAAGGGCTGTGATTGCCCTTGTATTGTGAATCTTCTTTCCCCGCGCTGCTCGGGCTCTTTCGTGTAAACCGGGGGTGGTTCCGGACCGGCTTTCAGGCCTCCGAAATAGGTTTCGGCCATTTTCCTGACTTCCTTTGGGTTTACATCACCTGCAATGGCAATAGTTATATTGCCGGGTACGTAATAGGTGTTGTAGAATTCACGCGCATCTTCCATCGTTGTCGCCGTAATATCGGAATTCCAGCCTACTACCGGACGTCCGTAGGGGTGGGCCGTATATGCTACTGCAAGAAATTCTTCAATAAGCCTTCCCACCGGCTGAGACTCGGTGCGCATTCTCCGCTCTTCGCGAACAACTTCCTTCTCTTTATAGAACTCTCTAAATACCGGATTTTTAAATCGATCCGATTCCAGGCTAAACCACAACTCCATGCGGTTCTCCGGGAGGCTATAGAAATAAACGGTTTGGTCGGCCCCGGTACCTGCATTGAGGCCGGTCCCTCCGTTGCGTTCAATGATCTGAGAGAACTCGTTATTTACAACGTATTGCCCGGCCTCTTCCTGGAGATTTTGGAATTCCGACCACAGGTCACTTATGCGTGCAGTATCAGGTTCA
>DATFJD010000427.1:0-2244 GCA_035269475.1 Halalkalibaculum sp. | reverse complement strand
TCACCCCTGAGCTTGTTTTCATATACCAGTTCAAGTCCGCTTTTCCCAATTTTGTCACCCAGGTGATAGGAGCCTTTTTCAAGGTATTCCTTTTCAGAAACTTCACGCAGGTATCCCAGTAGATGTGAGGCTTTGAGGCTGTCGATCGGGTAGTGGCGTTTGCTCTCAATCTGATGCCCGATTCCTGGAAGCTGCCAGATGTTCTCTTGGATGATTGAAAAAGTTCTGAAGTCTACCTCCGTAAATAACCTCGATGATCGATACCAGGAATAATCACGTGCCTCCTTCACCCGCGTTTCAACCTCTTCAACAGGCATACCGATTATCTCTGCCAGTTTTGGAGTGTTCTTGCTGTTATAGCTGGCCGGGGTAATCGTGATGGAGTAGATAGGTTCATTATCAACCATGAGGCGGCCTTTGCGATCGTAAATCAAGCCTCTGGCAGGGTTTATGATTTCCTGCCGGAGTGAGTTTTTACGGCTGAGCGGGCTGTAGGTATCATGTTCAACAATTTGCAGCTGAACCAGCCTTCCCAGAATGATCAGACCAAGGGCAAGCATGCTCACCTGGAGCACTCGTACCGAAGTGCGTGTCCGCTGTTTGGAATTGTGCTTCATGGGATAATTTAACTGGTTCGGAAGAGATAGATAAAACTTCCAACGATCGCCGTATAGATGCTATTGCCTGCAAGCTGCCTCCAGAACATCAGCTCGGCAGAATATTGTTCAACAAGACTATTCAACCCTAAATATACAAGGTTGTGGGTTAAAGCTATTAAAAATATGCTCAGAAATACCTGCCCGAGCAGCAGTCTAATTTCTTTTGTCTTAGGTATTATATTAAAAGCCGAGAAAACAATCAGGGTTTTTGAAAACATATTCAAGCCCCAGAGATCCAGAAAGGCATCCTGAAAAAACCCGAGAAGGGCCGCCATGACTATGGCTGTTGTTCTGTCTCTCTGTGTCATATACCAGATCAGGTATATCAGCACTAGGTCTGCCTGCATCTCATAAATTTTAAGATGCCGAAAGAGCACAATTTGAAGTGCTACGAACCCTAAGCCAATACCGAAATCTTTAAGATGCCTAAGATTCATTCAAGAAGTTCCTCAAATTCTTCGTTCAGATTCTGAACGGTAGTATCCGGGGTGAATTTTACTACAAAACCTTTGGCTATGTCATAAAGGTTAACAAACGGCCGGATGTAAATATTTTGAGTTTCTTTGCCGGGCTGCGGTTCAACGCGTATCACCCTGCCGATGGGTATATCGGGCGGATACTGATTGCTGTAGCCTGACGTAACGACAACTTCCCCGGTATCTACCGGTATTGTCTGGGGGACGTGATTCAATTGTAGTTCATAAATGCTTTCACCATCCCAGGAGACGATACCGAATGCATTCGAATTTTGAAGTTTGGCACTTACTCTAAAAAGCGTATTGAGATAAGGCATCACCTGCGAATATCCCGGAGCGCTTAAAATAACCTTGCCAACCAGCCCTTCGGATGAAACGACAGGCATCCCTGGCTTAATCTCATTTTTAGTACCGGCATCAATAGTCAGTGAGTTATTAATCTGGTTGATCTCTTTGCCAACTATTCGAATGGGGTACAGGCTGAGATTGCTGGTACGGGTGAACTGAAGCAGCGAGCGCAACTCGCGGTTTTCCTGTTCTGCCGCACGCAGCCTGCTGAGTTCATCCAGCAGAAGCACATTTTGTTTTCGAAGATAGGTATTGGTTTTCAGGGCCTGGCGATATACCCGGATATTTGAAAGCGGTTCCTCAAGATAACTGAACAGGGTAATGGAGGCCTTTCTTAAGTTATTGATGCCTCCCTGGTATCTGCCGGCCATCAATACCAATGCAATGATCAGCAAAAAAGCGGTCAGCAGCTGGTCTTTGGCATCAGTTATTCGGGGTAAACGAAATCGCATTCACTCAGTTCTCCAGTTTAAGTTACGACAGTACGATAATAGTCCAGATCCTCAAGTATGGCACCGGTACCTCTAACGACGGCTGTCAGCGGATCTTCTGCAATATGCACAGGCAGATCGGTAGTTTCCATGATCAGCTTGTCCAGATTCTTCAGCAGTGCCCCTCCCCCGGTCAGCATGATGCCGCGGTCGAGGATGTCGGCAGAAAGTTCGGGAGGAGTCTGCTCCAGTGATTTTGTAATGGACTCAACAATGGTATTCACAGACTCTGAAATAGCTTCACGAACATCTTTCGAAGTGACGTGACGG
>DATFJD010000426.1:0-5898 GCA_035269475.1 Halalkalibaculum sp. | reverse complement strand
AATGCAGCATCCATGAAGCCGGCTGTAAGTGAATTACCGATAGCAACATAGTTGCTGAAATCTGCTGAGCCCGGGTCTCCGCTTACCGGATCCGGCTCCGGATTATTTTCTTTCCGTTCTTCAACCAAAGAGTCAAAACTACTCTCGCAAGAAAACAGAAAAGCAATAGAAAAAAGTAAAATGAACGTATTCTTTAACATATTTTTCATGGTAATAGCTTTTTAATTCATGAATTGGTCAAATGTGAAGGAAAGAAGGTAAATACCTCCCATGCGCGGATTACCAAAGGATGTTACATGGTATTCATTGAGCAGATTGCTTCCGCTTAACTTTATTATGGTATTAATTGAGGGGACTTTATAGCTTATTTGTGCATCCAGTGTATCAAAAGAGTCCACAATGCCTTCACCGAAAGAAGATTCCCAGAGAAATGCATCCTGCCAGCGATATACAATATTAAAGCCGATCCTATCGGTCAGCTTTCTGTTTTGCAATCGCAGGTTATATCGCCATTCGGGAGTGTTATAACTGGCCCGAAACCCCTGATCGGTTAAATCCTCCTGTGATATCAGATCGTTAAATGAAACGTTGCCACCGATTGAATAGCCACCACCAAGTACGTATTCGGCACCTAGCGCAAATCCCTGGGCTTCAACCGAACCGTCGGCGTTAACATCAAAACCATAACGCTGTAAACGTCCCCCGGGTACGTTATTATTGACTATGGCTGCTCTACCGCTTGGAGAGTCAGGGTCAAAACCGGTAACCGGATCATAACCGTCCGTGTTATCATTATCAGTTAGATCAACAGCCTGCGTGAAATCTATTTCAGCAATAAAGTCATCATAGACGCTATAGTAATAGTAGGCATCGATAAATAGCCTGTTGCCAATAAGGGATTTATAACCCACTTCAAAGGTATTTACCTTTTCCGTCTCGAACTCTTCAAATTCCACCGGTTCCAAAAGCTGAGCTGCCTGACTCACATCCTGTCCTTCACGTACGGCTTCTCTTGCGGCCTGCACACTTTCGGTTCTATAAACCGTATTATCTTCGAAGTTATATCGATCAACCAGTACCGGGTTACTGCCTATCAGCCTTCGTGTAACAACATCAAGATCGATAAACTGGGTTTGGGTTGTCGGTATTCTAAAGCCTCTCTGAAAAGAAGCGCGAATATTGTGATCACCGGCAACAGTATACACGGCAGACAAACGAGGAGTAAACTGTCCGTCAAAGTATTCGTTTTTATCAAAACGTAAGGAGCCTTGAAGATCAAGTTTATTATCCGCCAGATCCTTTGAAAGTTGGACGTAAGTACCGAATTCGTCAATATTGAATTCATCTCCGTTTGCTTTAAGTGCAAACAGCGTCCCCTCAGAATTCAGGTCATAACGGCGCACATTTGCCCCTGCAATAATTTCTAAGGTTGCGGGATCTACTATCTCTGAGAAATTATACTTCGTCTCAACGTGCCAAAGTCCGGTTTTATCAAGAAAGCGGGCGCCGCCTTCCGATATCGGTGTATCTCTGAACTCATCAAAAAGATTGTTGAATTCCTGACTGCCGGGACGGACCTGGGCTTGATTAGCAGCTGCCCTGGCAGAATTATGAGCTTCCTCGACGGTAGCGCCTTGTGTTCTGGCGCCTGCAAATGTCTGAAAGTAAGCCGGGACAAATGTTTCTACGTTTATCAGTGAAGCAATGGTATTTGCCGCATAGGTATCACCCGCATCTTCTTTTGTGGTATAACCGCGCAGAAAGAAATTAGGGTTATTCAGTTCAAACTTGGCTGTCCATATATTGAAATCGTCCAATACAAAACGGTCATTTGCTGTATACACCGTGCTTCCGGCGCCCCAGTTAAATTGGCCTAACAGCTCATAATCATCCGTCAAGCGATAGTGAAGCGCACCGCCTACCTTGAAGCTCTCAGCGGTATTATCTACAAAAGACGCTTCCGTAAAGCCGGTAGGAGTAAAATTCCCGGCTTCTCCATCCGGTAAGAGAGAACGAATAGCGGCGATGTCTTGATTGCCGCCTGCTATCAGGCCATCCGCGATTTCACCGATATTAAGTAATGGCTGTCCATATACATTTACACCGTTATAAACCCGGTTGCCATTTCTGGAAGTTGCACCTCGTTCTACTACTCCAAAAGTTGCAGGCCCCTGGTCTCTCGTATCCTGTGCCACAAAGTCGGTAGCACTCAGGTAGGAAGCGACAAATTTATAAGCAAACTTATTATTAACTACATTGGCGAAGCGAATTGAATAATCCTGGTAAAATGAGGGATCTTCAACATTTGAATCAAAGTGATTCAAGCCTGTCTTTACTTTCGCGGAAACTCCCTGGTATTCAAACGGGCTCTTGCTCTTCAACAATAAAATGCCGTTAAGTGCATTTGGACCATAAAGAGCGGAAGCTACACCGGGAATCAACTCGGCACTTTCCAAGTCAATATCAGAGATACCGACTACATTGCCGACAGGAAAATTCAGGCCCGGTGCCTGGTTATCGATTCCATCAATTAACTGAACGAAACGGACATTGCCGTTTGCGTTAAATCCGCGCGTATTTACGGATTTAAATGTCAGGCTCTGTGAACTGAAGTCAACTCCTTTTAAATTGGCAAGTGATTCATAAAAACTTGGAGAAGCAGATTCCTGTATAGAAATTGCATCCAGCTTTTCAATTGATACAGGCGACTCCAGCAGGCTTTCTTCTACTCGTGATGCAGAAACCACAACTTCATCTCCAATGATGGGTGCCTCCGACATTTCAACAGTGAGGCCTGTAACCGAACTCTCAGTTATTTCAACCTCTCTTGTCGTAAATCCAACCATAGTAAAGACCAAAGTCAGGGGTGGATCCTGGTTAACCCTTAGCGAAAACCTTCCGTCGGTTCCGGTTGAGGTGCCTACTACTTTATCCTTGACCTTTACGTTTACGCCGGCTAAGGGCGAACCGTCTTCTGCATCAACTACAGTGCCGGAGATTTGCGTTTGCTGATCTAATTCTATTAGGGGTTTTGCCACTCCCTGGCTTGACCAGGTAAGTGTTAGTAAACTTATCAAGAGTATAAATAATACCTTCAGAGAAATTGATCTATTCATACATTTATAGGTTTATTGGAGATTTGAATGGTGATGCCTGTTTTAGGAAAACTGATTTATTAATTTCCATTTTATGCCGCCATTTTAGCATAATCTAATTGTAGACTTTCGATTGGTCAACTATTTAATTTATGCCAATCACAGGTGTGTGATGATCAAAAATTGAATCACTTATTTAAACCTATATAATAATTATAAGTAAATAAGGAAAGCTACTTAAATGAATTAACTCTATTCATGGTGAAGAAATGCATTAATTACACCAATTCCCTATAATTTCTTTCCGAAAATAAATTGAACCTGCTTTTACATGGCTTATATGATGAGCAAAACATGTAAACACCCTAGTTCAGGCGATTCGATAATTACTTACTCCCAGTAAGCTTGCTGAACGGTATCGCCGGGGATAATCCTGTCGACTACATCCATCCCTTCTATCACCTGACCGAACAAGGTGTATCCCCCGTTCAAATGGGGTTTCCACTGGTGCATGAAGAAATACTGGCTGCCTTCGGTATCCCGGCCGGCACTGGCAATGCCTGCCGCCCCTCTTTCAAATTCCAACTCGCTTGCCTCTGTAGGCAGAATGAAATCAGGCCCGCCGAATCCGTCCCGGCTCTCAACATCTCCGCCCTGGATTACAAAATTAGGAACTACGCGATGAAAAGGGACCCCATCGTAAGCACCGGCCATAGTCAGGCTGTCAATAGCTGATATGGTTGCAGGGGCTACAAGAGTATGCATGCGTACCCTGATGATCCCTTTATTTGTTTGCAACACCCATACCGGCTCCTTGCCAATTTCCCATAGCCTGTCCCAGCCGGGTGTTCTAAAGTCCGTTTCGGAAGATTCAGGGACGGGTACGTCCCAACCAGAACTTTCAAGCGATTTATTCAGGGGAGCGTAACCCAGCGCTGCCAGGGAATCAATAACCGGTTTTGCCTGCTGTTCAAACCTTTGCTTATAGAAACCGCCGAAAGCCTGGTAAACCTCGATATCCTCCGGAAGCCTGAAAGTATTCAGCGCCCGGTTTATCTGTGCAAAATGACTACTGCCGAACAGGGTGTTATCAGCCAGCAATCCGCCGCAGGCATAGGCTATACCACGGTCATTTAAATCAAGCGCCTTAAATACGATACCCCTAACGGTTCCGGCAAGTTCTTCACTTATGTCATCTGCACTCAGCTCACTCCAGAACGTGCTGAGCGCATTGATGGCATACATGGCCTTTAAACTATTGCCGCCGTCAACGAACGCTTCGATGCGGCTTGCAAATTCTGATGGAGTGTCTGATATAGCCCTTATACTCAGTGCCTGGGCCAGCAGGTAGGGATGTTCTTCTGCAATTTGTGACAAGCGGGCATCATGTTCCTCAACCAGGCCCGGATCAACCAAAGAAGCAGACTTTAAAGCCTGGAGCCAAACAAAAGGTTTTGAGGTTGAGTCGGCTACCATTTCTGAAGTAATAAAGCGATACAGGTTCCCGCCGCTTGCAAGTTCACCTTCCAGGCTTTTCAATGCCTGTTGAGCGACGTGAGGGTTTTCATGCATCAGTAATATTCGAATGGCCAGGATGTTGCGTTCATTCAATTCCAGCTCACTTACTGTCTGCGATAATTCAATAGCCAGCTGAATATTCAAATCCAATTCTTTTTCCGAATTCTGGTATAAGGTAATTTCATAGAATACAGCCCCTCCCAAAAGGCGGACTACATACTGATCAACTTTATCACTGTTACCAAGCCCATACTCTTTCCACGAACTGTAAAGCAGGCTGCGATTATCGGACGAAAGGTCCTGCGCATCCCCCCTGTAATACCCGTAAAGGTAGGCACGAATGATATCTTCGTTCTCAGAAAGAAATGCCCGCTCGATCACCCTGGCCTGTTCACTGTCATCAGCGCGATAATCAGCCATGAGACGTCCGATGGCAAGTGCATAATGATACTCGTAATCTGATTCTGACGCATTCTCCAGCTGATCGAGTAAAAAATTAAGTGTTGCCTCATCGCCCTGCCTGCCGAGTGCCAGGCTGATGCCGCCGCGTTTGCCCGGCTTCTCCAGCCAGTGTACTTCGAGTGCCCTAAGCTGTTCGACCGAAAGTTCATGCATGCTGATGGTAAACCAGGGAACTTGTGAATCACTTTCCAATGCCGTTCGAATATAAGGGCCAATAGAATCTACGGGAGTGCCGGCTAGTGCCCGCCAGGCCTGCCATCGGATTTCCGGTGAGCTATGATCCAGAAAATTTCTTATCCCTTCCGCATTCCGCTCATCTACCTGTTCATACAACCTGGGATAGGTATTGACAATCAAGGAATCGGTAACCGGTTCACCGCTGTACAATTCCTGCTTACCTTCATCGATAAACTGGGAATACAGAAACATGATCACCAGCAGTGCCATTACAATGTAAACTATGAGCCCTTGCTTCATAAAAGTTCTATCCGGTTAAATTTACGCCCTGCCTCCCCTTTTGTGTTTGAAGTGAGAGTCCCTTAAGGTATTGATCAGGTTATAGTGATGGGTTGTGATCCTGCGGTTCTTCAACCAGTTCCGGGTCCTTTTTATCAGATACGGTTGTCAGTTTACCGTTGGCGTCTTTTCTGGCTTCATGTAGCTGGGAATCCTTTATCCAGGCTCTGCCGCCGTCGTGCTGAAATCGTTTTGTATTCTTGAACATAAATGCCTGCTTATGTAAATCCGGAAGTTCTTTTTTCATAATCGCTTACTTATTTTATTTGCGGTTCGTCCTGTTCAAAAAATACAATATTAAAGAGAA
>DATFJD010000425.1:0-7535 GCA_035269475.1 Halalkalibaculum sp. | reverse complement strand
TATGGCACAACTGGTACAGGAAAATATATTGGGACCTGCGGGCATGGACCGAACGATGTCTGGCATGTGGCAGCGCGAGAAGGCGCTGGTGTTTTTTGATATGGCTCAGGGGTTTGAGTATACAGAAGGAGGATATACCCGGAAAAAGCATATAGAACGACATTTTGCAGGAGGGGCAGGCATCGTTTCAACAGTCCATGATCTTGCCAAATATGATATTGCGCTTGATAATGGGAAGCTTGCCTCCAATTCAACAATGAAAAAGCTATTCAGCCCTGCCATTGCTCCCGACGGCACAGCACTTCCCTATGCGTTTGGCTGGTATGTGCAAGAATACAAAGGGGAGAAACTCATCTGGCATTCCGGCTGGGATGAAAAGGCCGGATTTTCTGCTCTTTACCTGAAAGTACCTGAGCGAAATCTGACCCTGATCATACTGGCAAACAGCGAAGGGATGTGGTGGGGTAATCCATTGGACAAGGCAGTCGTTGAGGGATCGATCTTTGCCCGGACGTTTCTGGATCATTTTGTTATAAACAACAAATAAAACTTAGTACCGCATAAAAGCACGCTAACTAAGCCATACTTCCCGACTTCTTAAAAGTAGCTGATACTCCAAAGCTTGAGCGAGAGTGGGCTTCGGAGGACATGCTCCATCCATTACTAGATTAGGATTTTATAGCTAATCTTTTACTTGTGGATGATTATTTATTTGAAGCTCATCTCCTTTAGTTTTTATACACCCGTACGTAATCGATTTCCATCCGGGCCTGAGTAAGGTTGGGATCAATCCCATTTTTCATGCCGCTCGTTTCGTATTGAGAATCACTTCCCCAATTGCCTCCCATGGCAATATTCAGGATGATGAAAAACCGGTCATTAAAGGGCCAGGTTTGGTCGTTCTTTACAGAGGGCTCATAGCTGTAGAACGCATTTCCGTCGATCTTGAATGTAATACGGTCCGGCGTCCACTCCGTCTCATATACATGAAAGGCCTCACTGAAATCGGTTACTTCCGTAACTCCCGAGTTCTGGGTATTGCCATAACTTGAAGGGGTGTGGAGGGCGCTATGCACCATGGCCGGGTCTTTGCCTACATGTTCCATAATGTCGATCTCCCCGCAGGCAGGCCAACCGGCATCTGTGATATCAGACCCCAGCATCCAGATGGCGGGCCATGTTCCGGACCCCTCCGGCAGTTTGGCCCGAACTTTAACGGTACCATAGGTGAATGATTGCTTGCCTTGTGTTTTAATGCGAGCCGAGGTCCACTCGCTGTCTTCTTTAAGGGCCTCTATGATGAGGAGCCCATTTTCGATGCGTACGTTTTTTGATTCATCGGTATAATACTGTACTTCATTGTTGCCCCATCCGCTGCTGCCATGACCGATATCATAGGCCCAGTTCGAGCTGCTTGGGGTACCGCCGGTATTAAACTCATCGGACCAAATCAGCTCACCTGATTTGATGGAATCTTCGCCGGGCGGATCCTCGTCATAGTCAAATCCATTGCCGGGATTGTCAGACCCGCAGGATATGAATGCGGCTATTAACAGTATATATAGAAAGTACTTCATTGTGATGTGGATTTATTTCAAAAAGTGACCGGCAAAACAAATAAGCTAACATGACGGGGTCGGGAAATAATCAGTTCCCGACCCCTCATGCTAACAACTTTATTCAACCAGCTGAAAGTCGTCGATAAAGAATGTTCCCGGATTGAAGTGAGCCTCGCCTCCGATCTGAACAACAATTTTGGTGAAGTCCTGCCGATCGGTGACATCACTGAAATCGAATGTCAGCTCAACCCACTCGTCAGTTACGCTTACCGGCTGGATGCGTTCTTCCTGCGTAGTCCAGGCGTCGCCACCGAGTGAAGCATCCTGAAGCTTAACCGAAACCTGCTTCAAAAGTACCGGGTTCGGGTTCCACGACTCTCCTCCCGAAGTAGTGTAGTCATTATAGCTTGGCATGAACACTTTCAGGGTGATCGTGTTGCGCTGCGTCAGATCGAGCCTGTATCCCAAATCGATATAGAGATTGTCAAATCCATGAGCCTGTCCTTCGCCTTTTACGTATTTGGCCACTTTGGCGGAAGTGTTCGCGCCGAAGGTTGCCGGATTATCGTAGCTCTCATTGAATTCGGCAATCTGGTCCGTAGACCATGAAATATTACCATCCGTATCGAAATCGTCAGCCAGTGCTTCAGATTTGAGCGGGGGTACAACTACCGGGTGCTGATATCCTTTGGGGATAAGCCGCTGGTACCAGGCAACTTCGGCATTATTGCCTTCAATATTGCGGATATAAAGCTCATTTTCGCTCAGTGACAATATTTCGTAGGTGGTGGCGCCGGTATAATAACCGATAAATCCGCCTCCGCTAATTGTCAGCGTCATGGAACCGTCATCAGCCTTATTGAAACTAAAGTTGTAGTCCGTCCCACCGCTGAACGGGGCAATATAATCACCCCCTCCGTCTTCCTGAACGGCACCGGGGAATTCTCCGGCATAGCCGCCATTCACGTACACATCTCCCTGGGTAAGCTGCTCATATGTCAGCCCATCCAGCTTAAAGGTAATTTCATCATTATAAATGCCCTTGCCTGACTTATCCATTGAAGGGGCCGCCCACCATTCCGGGAACGTACCGCCTGCAGGCCCTACTCCCATATGTCCCTGCTGGGTGCTGTCTACGACCCAGGTCTTGCCGTCTAACTGGTCAGCACCGCCTGTTAGAAGGTTAAGGTCGGGATCGTCAAGCATCAGGCTGTTGGTGCTCTCGATAATGACATTTTGGGTATTCATGGCCTGGCCGGCCTTTGTGAGTACAGTTAACTGTACCGTATACTCGCCTTGCAGAGGATATTCTCCGTTTACTTTTTCACCCTCGGCGGTCTGTCCATTGCCCAAATCCCAGAGAAATTTGAACCCTTCTGATGTGTTTGTAAAATGCACGACATTCGGATTATCGGCATTGTACTCATACTCAAAGGTCACATTCTCTGAAACAGGCGGCGTCCCTGTATCCGGTGCAGATGTAATCTGCGGCTCACATGCCATAACCATCAGCAACAGAACCGGGATCAGCCAGTATATTGTTTTTTGATTACTCATAATTTTCCTCTTTCGTTATTAAATTTGTCGTATTGTTGCTCCGGCTCACTTCTAGTAGCCGCTGTTCTGTGTGAGTTTTCCATTCGAAATATCTATTTCGCTCTGCGGTATCGGGAAGAAGCCTTTGGTGGATGTTTGATATTGAACTTGAAAGTCCTGATCGTCTCCGACATAGTTGGCTTTGGTTCCGGCAGGCACACTGATAAACTCTGCAGCCACTTCTTGCCCTCTGCGAAGCAGATCCCAGTAGCGATGACCCTCCAGGGCCAATTCCAGTCGACGCTCTTTGTAAATATTTTCAAGCGTCGGCTCTACCAGGGGCATCTGCACACGGTTGCGAACTTCATCCAGGTAAGGCCTGGCTGATTCCGGGTTTCCATCCTTGACATGCATTTCGGCCGCCATCAGCAGTACGTCGGCATATCGAATAACCCGGTAGTTGTTACCCCAGTTAAGCTCAAGCTGCCCGTCGGAAGGAGTGTATGCTTTATGCGTAGTATACTTTTGCGTAAAGTTTCCGGTGTGCTGGTATCCAACCGTCAACCCGGCGTTTAACTCGCCTTCGAAAAGTACGGTTGCTTCGAGTCGCGGATCAGCGGGATCAAAAGCGTCGATTAGTTCCTGGGTAACCGGAGAAAAACTCCAGCCGCGCTGATAATCTTCATCAGTTGGCTGTGTTACTCTTGGCCCCTGCATCTGTGCAGCTATATTTCCTTCGCCGCCCTGTATATATCCCCAGTCCCACCACGGACGGGAATCGGAATAAGTGATTTCAAATACCGATTCAACGCTGAACTCAGCTTGCGGTGTGAACAGGTTGTTATAATCAGCCAGCAAGTCATGCCCGCTATTGGTAATCACGTCTTCGATCATCTGCAGAGCGATTGTTCGATCCACGGGTTGATCACCGGCGGGTAAGTCCTGACCATATACGCCGTTAAAGAACAGGTAAACCCTGCTAAGAAGAGCTTGTCCGGCCCATTTTGTAATACGACCTTGCTGATTCGTTGCCACGGTTTCGGGCAGATCGGGAATCGCTTCCATCAGATCTTTGCCAATCTGGTTGTAGACTTCCAGGGGATCGGCCTGCGGCTGACTGTATTCATCCGGATTGTCAAGCGGAGTTGTAATCAGCGGTACATTTTCGAAGAAACGCACCAGGTCGAAGTAGTAGTAGGCCCGTAAGAACTTAGCCTCAGCGATGGTCCGGCTTTTGAAACTTTCACCGGCATCGATGTTCTCTACCTGCTGCAGGTACTTGTTGGCACGATAAATACCCGTATAGTATTTTCTCCAAAGTCCGTGCACTTCGCCATTGGTGGTTCGAAGGTTATGCTTGTCTACCTCGATGATATTGGGTGCATCATTTCGGCTGGATCCGCCTGCATAGGCATCATCTGAAGCAATATCCGATAGCATTTCAGGTACGTGAAACCCGTTAACCGTGTTCCACTGAAGCACGTCGTAAATAGCTACGAGCGCTTCCTGAGCGTCTTGTTCGGTTTTATAAAAGTTTTCTTCCACGCGTTGGTCCAATGGCTCTTCTGCCAGGAAATTCTCACATCCCGCCATTACCAGCAGAACAGTGACAACCAACACCGATTGAATTATTTTAAGAGAATTCATAATAGTTGTTGTTTAAAAGGGTGAATGTTGCTCTTAGAAATTTATGTTGAGACCAATTCGGTAACTGCGAGCCTGCGGGTAAATACCGCGGTCGATGCCAATACTGAGCGGTGACGCGGCTCCAATCTCCGGATCAAAACCGCTGTATCCCGTCAAAGTGAACAGGTTATCTGCAGCTACATAAATTCTTGCGGATTCCAGTTTAATGGCCTCGAGGAGCCCGGGTGACAGGTTGTATCCTACCTGTACGTTCTTAATTCTCAGGTAAGAGCCGTCCTCGACATACAGGTCTGAAATCTTGGTCCAGTTACCGTTGCTGTCATTCCAGGTAAACCGGGGGAGTTCATTAGAGGTACCTTCTCCGGTCCATCGATCGAGATACCTAACCGGCATGTTGGTAGTTGTGAGGTCATGGCGGCGCGTGGCATTAAAGATGTCGTTGCCCACCGTTCCCTGCATGAATATGGAGAGGTCGAACTGCTTGTAATTTGCTCCCATATTAATACCGTAGGTCATATCAGGTGTTGGATTGCCAATCATGGTGCGGTCACCGTCATCAATCTGGCCGTCTCCATCGAGGTCCCGGAAACGTACATCACCCGGCTGGGCCAAGGGTTGTATGAGGTTGCCGTCGCCGTTGACATACCCGTTAACCTCCTGCTGATTCTGGAAGATACCGTCTGTCTCATATCCCCAGAAATAACCGATAGGATTTCCGACTTCCGCCCGGGTTACGATGCCGTAAGTGGCAAAACCGGCCCCGGTGATGACGCCTTCAGCATTACCGATATGCGTTACCTCATTACGGTTAAAGGCCACATTGGCCCCGATATTGTAGCTGAACTCATTGTCGTAGTTTCGATAGTCTGCACTGAGCTCTATGCCTTTATTCTGAACACTACCACCGTTTACAACAGGGGCGTTGTTACCGACATGCCCCGGAATGGGGGCCTGAACAAGCAGCCCTTTCGTTTCCTTGATGTAGTAGTCAGACTTAATCATCAAACGGTCATTCCACAATCCCAGGTCAATTCCGATATCGGTTTGCTCTGAGGTTTCCCATTTGAGATTCGGGTTGGATACACTCGAAGGAATCGAACCGGTAGTAAACTGCTCGTCCGGACCAAAGCTATACCCGTTGCCGGTTGCAATGGTAGAGGTGTAGGCAAAATTACCAATATTCTGGTTGCCGTTCTGTCCCCAGGAAGCCCGAACTTTAAGCAGGTTAATGATTTCGATGTCGTTCATGAAATTCTCGTTGCTCAGAAGCCATCCGGCAGAAACCGAAGGAAAGACGGCATACCGGTTATTGGACCCAAACTTAGAAGATCCGTCTACTCGAAGAATACCGGTCAACAAGTACTTGTCATTAAAGTTGTAGGTTGCCCGGCCGAAGTATGAGAGCAGCTTTTCGTCATAGGCACCACCTGCGGCGCGCATAGATTCTTCATCGGAACCGACATTTATCCATGCATTCTGCGGATTGGTCATCAACAGGTTTGCTTTGGCTCCGAACAGATCCTCAAAATGAACCTGCTGGGCAGAAATCCCGCCAAGCAGCTTGACATTATGCTTGTTAAAGTCCTGCTCGTAAGAAATGGTATTCTCCAGGTTCCACGTAAACCAGCGGTTTTCGCTCTTACTCACCAGCGACTTGTCATTGCTCTGTGCCGAGTTGAGATAGAATACCGGGTTGTAGTTGTCATTTTGCACAAAAGCGGCATCAATACCCAAATTACTCCTAATCACGAGGTTGGGTATCAATTCGTATTCTGCATATAAGTTGTTCACCAGCTTGTCGACCTGCGTACTGCCATTCGTGACCTGCAATCTTGCGAGAGGGTTGACGATTTCCTGGGATACGTAGTTTGAAATGCCGTAAAACTGGCCGTCATTTTGAACGGCGTGGCTGGGATAGCCCTGTAGATCGTCTTCGTCTACCTCATAGATTGGGGTCAACGGATCCATGTTTAGGGCATTGCTCAGTGGAGAGCCCCACTCACTGTTACTGAGAACGGCGTTTCGATCGATACGGCTGTAGTTGAAACTGTTGCCGAACCGGAATACATCGCTGACGTCGTTATCCAGTTTCAGATTGAAGGTGTAGCGGTCAAACTGGGATTTATCTCCCCCTATAATACCTTCCTGCGAGAATAAGGAGATACCTGTTGAATAGGTAGTTTTTTCGTTACCGCCTGAGATGGTGATCTGATGATTCATCATCGGGGCATTTTCGTTAAATACGGCAGATTGCCAATCCGTTCCGCCGGAAACATTTTGGCCAACCGGGAAAGGCATGCTTAGGCCCGCGTTGGCTGCTCCCTCATTCATCATCATCATATATTGGCTGGCGTTTAATACATTCATCTCTTTCCAACCGTTCTGAATGCCGGCATAGGCTTCGTAGCTGACCTTTGTCTCCCCGGCCTGGCCGGACTTCGTTGTAATGAGAACCACTCCGTTTGCGGCACGGGCGCCATAGATAGCAGCGGAGGCAGCATCTTTCAGAACCTCCATTGATTCTATGTTCCCTGGATTCAAGTAGTCTATACCGCCGACCGGTATGCCATCCACAACATAGAGCGGATCCGCGTTGCCGGTGGTACCTGCTCCACGAATACGGACAGTAGGCATTTCACCCGGCTGTCCCGATTGGTTGGCAACATAAACACCGGCTGTGCGTCCCTGCAGCGCCTGTTCCACGCGCAATACCGGAACTTTTTCAATGTCTTCGGAACTGACGGAAGCTACCGAACCGGTAATTTCGCTTCTTTTCTGGGTTCCGTAACCCAC
>DATFJD010000424.1:0-2881 GCA_035269475.1 Halalkalibaculum sp. | reverse complement strand
TACAAGGGCAAGATAATCTGAAAGCAGTATACCTGATATCATCAAAAGTGCAATGCGAACAGCGGGATATTTCGCAAAAGGAAACCGGTAGCGGTATGTGAGAGAGTGATTGTTTGGCATACCTGTAAGACTGCTGAAGGATCCATTCCTTACACTGCATTTAGCTTAGAGATTATATTTCACCAGAAGAAAAGAGGATTGAGTCTTACAGGGCTAAAAAGTGCCGGATTTTAGCAATTAGTTAAATGTTGTATCAGTAATTTGAAAAACTAAAGCTGGTGGTTATAATGATCCGTCTATCAAACTATTAACCGAAACAGGTATGACTATGGGATTTTTTAAAAGATCATTAACAAGTTTATTGGCAGCCTTTCTGCTCATCGGATGTGCTCAACAGAACGGAACTGAACAGGATACCACGAAAAAAGACTGGGCTATTGTACTGCACGGCGGGGCCGGAACCATCTCAAAAGATTTGCCTGACTCGGTTAAGCAGTCTTATATAAATGATTTAGATGAGGCCGTATCAATTGGCGAGGAGGCTTTGGCAAACGGTGAGTCAGCCGTTGATGTGGTACAGAAGGTGATCAATTATCTCGAAAATAATCCCAAATTCAATGCGGGAAAAGGAGCAGTATTCACTCACGAAGGTACGCATGAGCTGGACGCGGCAATTATGGTGGGGAATACCAGAAATGCGGGAGCGGTCACTGGAGTCACTACCGTAAAAAACCCCATCAACTTGGCGAGAATGGTTATGGAAAACTCGAAGCACGTAATGTTTGCGGGTGAAGGTGCAGAAGAGTTCGCCGATGAAATGAATGTTGAGAGAGTGAACCAGGAATATTTTTATACCCAGAAAAGATATGAAGCCTATAAAAGGGCAATAGGCGAAGATTCAGAGTCCGCTCTGATGGATAATTCCGGAAAGTATTGGGAAGATGATAAATACGGTACTGTAGGCTGCGTGGTTCTTGACAGTGAGGGCATGCTTGTTGCCGGTACATCAACAGGAGGTATGACCAATAAAATGTATGGACGCGTAGGTGATGTACCTATTATCGGTTCAGGAACTTACGCGAGCGATGTTGTTGCAGTATCCATGACGGGCTGGGGTGAGAAGATTATGCGAGCAGTGTCCGGCCATACTGTCAGCAGCTATATGAAATTCAAGGAGGGGGCGACTCTAGAAAGCGCAGGAAACTACCTGCTGAATGACGTGCTGGAGCCCGGTGATGCCGGGATGATTGCGGTAGACAAATACGGGAATATGTACATGAACATGAATACTAAAGGCATGTTCCGCGCAATGTCTGATTCTGAAGGAAACCGGGAAGTGGCGATTTGGGAATAGGCTGCAGGATGGATTAAAGGTCCAAAGACTTAAGTAAAATGAGGTATAAGGGTATAAGGGTATAAGGCCGAGAAATATACCTTGTACACTATACCTTTTACCCTAATTCCTATACCTGCTTACTCAAACCCACGATTGAATTGCTGTCGCAGCTCCTGAACATAAATGCCGATGTCATTTCTTAATTCAAAAAGAATTTCATGCAGGTAGGCATACTGGTCTTTTTCCATGAAGGGCGTTTTCTTCATATAGTCTTGCAGTAGATAGAGCGCGTTATTAGCGCATTGCAGGGCCTTTTTGGTATAAACAATATTTCCGCCCAGGAAATCCTGCTCAAAACCGAAAGAGTAGCCGCCGGCAAGCTTGGCTCCGACCTTCAGCACATTCGCTACAAAATCATTGAACTGGGGACTGAGGTACTTCGGGTGAATTCCTTCCGACCACTGCAGCACGTGAGCGGCCAGCTCTCGTGCTTCATTATAGACCTCAAGAGAATCGATAGACCCATAATCTGACATTACATAATCTCCACTGAGCTCTTTCCAGTCTTCTCCCTCGTCAAAATCGTCAAAAGATTCATCCAGTGAAAATTCCTCTTCTTCGTAATCGTCAAAAAAGAAGTCGTCTAACTCGTCATCCAGCTCATCATCCCAGTCTTCGTCGTCCTCGTCAGGGAAATACGCATCTTCGATCTGCAGCTCTTCTTCGATAAAAGCATCGACGGCTTCAAGCTCATCTTTGTTCTCTTGCAGAAGGGTGATCCATCGAGGAATATTTCCGGAAGGGTCGGGAGCAATAAACTTTCGCAGCTGCTCGCTCTTTTTTTCGATTTCATTCAGGTGAGCTTCCCACTGATGCTCGTCCCAAATGCCATCATAAAATTCACCTTTTGACATATATACGAGATATGTAAGAGTATATAATTTTGGTTACTTGTATAATTGTAACAAATTCTTGGCTTTTGTGGCAATAAAAAAATGCAATGAAGCTTCTTTTTTGGAAATAAATGCTTCATTGATGCTAGAGGCCAAAATCCGAAATATTATAAAATACTTAGAAACCGTGTATTTAAGATTAAAGTTTTTCGAGCACGCCTATAATAACCTGCGTCATTTTCGGCTCAGCCATACCTGCGGCTTCCAGCACATCCTCAATATTCACCGGTTCCAATGCATCGGGCAGGCATTCATCAGTAATAACGGAGATGCCGAGCACTTCCATGCTCATATGAACGGCAGCAATCACTTCGGGTACCGTGCTCATGCCGACGACATCCGCCCCAATTAATCTCAGGTAACGGTACTCTGCCTTGGTTTCAAGCGTCGGGCCGCTTAGGGCCAGGTATACCCCCTGGTGCATCTTTATGCCCTTCTCAAGAGCGACGTTTTCGGCTATTTCAAGGAGCCTTTCAGTGTACGGCTCGCTCATGTCGGGGAAGCGGGGGCCGAGCTCGTCGTCATTAGGGCCAATCAGCGGATTGTCTCCGAGCATGTTTATATGATCGTTGATAAGCATGATCTCGCCCCG
>DATFJD010000423.1:0-9466 GCA_035269475.1 Halalkalibaculum sp. | reverse complement strand
CAGGTACACGTGCTCGCAAAACCCTTCAGGATATGAAGAAAACTGCCCAGGATATTCGTCTTGAAATTCAAGACTGGAAAAACAGTGGCAAAGTAGACGAAATCTAGTCACTAATACATTTTAGCATTCAATAAGCCGCTTCCCAAAAAGCGGCTTATTTTATTTTATCGCGCCTGTTTAACTGCCTTACTTTGCATCATACGATTGCCTGCCATTCCACCTTCTAAACCGTATTGATACCATAATTTGAAATCTTTTGACAAACTTCTCGGTTTATAAAAGTAAGAGAGAAGTTTAATAAGTAATGAATCAAATATTATGGCAAAACTGGATGCTCCACTCAATAATTCTCCTTACGATGAAGAGGAACTCAATCATTTTAAGGAGATGCTAAAGGATGAAAAGAAAGATACCGAAGACGAAATCAGGAACCTCAAAGAGTCCGTTGAGGATCTTACAGGCACTCAGGATGATGAATACTCATCGGCAGCACACCACCAGGGTGATGTAGGCAGTGAAGAGGAGGAAAAAGAGACCTTATTTAAGCTTATAGAAAGGAACAAGAAAAAGATCAAAGAAATCAAAGCTGCATTAGACCGTATTGAAAAAGGCAATTACGGAATTTGCGAAGAAACCGGCGAACAAATTCAAAAAGGGAGGCTGGAGACAATTCCCTACGCCCGTTATTCCGTAAATGCCCGAAAGAAAGATGACCGGTATCAGAAACCGCCCAAAGTCTGAACCAAGTCATGTTTGCCTCTTTAGGAGCGTTGCTACCCGAATATTTTGATTCTATGGCCTAATAACTTAACGGAAGAGTCCATGAAGACCCATAGTGCGGATTTCGCTCCTAGGTGGTTGCACCATCAACATCAGATGTCCATTAAGCGGAAATAAAACTCCCTCTGAGCTGTAGCTATGAACGATAGTATAGGTTCTCTAAAAATTATAACTGAGAGTAAGCCTTGGAATCAAATCGGTATCGGGTGTGGTGCCGAAGGCATTTTTACCGTATATAATAGTCTCAATATTCGGAATAAGATGGATATCTTCTTCCAGCAAGATATCCGCTCCGGCAATGATCAGGGTTGACTCCGCCTGGTCACTGAAGGGTAAGTAGTCAATACCCTCTCCTCCAGGGTTTGGATCAAACATGTGGTCTACTCTCAAAAAAGAGGCTACCCTATCCGACAGTTGCAGGTTTGCAAAAACAGATGCAAGGTTAAGGTTCAGGTCACCCGCAACAAGTGTGTTGTTGCGAAACTGGTAGGCATATAAAGCCCCAAAATTGAACTCATCACTTCGATATCCCAGAAACCCCTGCGCCGTATAGATGTCCTGATTGTTTGGCTGGCCGTTGTAATCACCGTAAGCCTCCACAATCCAGTGATTGGTCAGCTGATAGTTTACGGCCAGCATAAACTTCTTGCCCTCATTCAATTCGTTTCTGTTGCTGTTCCCGTTTCCCAGCATAAAATTGTAGCCGACTTTCTCTTCCTCTCCAAGCTTTCCCTGAATTCTTATCCCAAAATCTCTGGAACTGCCAAAGCCATGCAGATCAAGCGGTGTTTTTTCTACTGAGCGGTATCCCCAGACATCTTCGACCACCCCCCAGGTCGGTACAGACGTAATGCCGGCATAAACAGCATGGGTATCATTCGCCCATTTCAGGTAGGCATCTTTCACAGAGGGAATTAACCTGGAATTGGTAAGAAAGTCACCCTCACTGCTCATATCGAGCCGGAACCTGCTTGAGAAAGAATCACTTATTTCACGATCGTAGGTAAAACGGATGCGCCTAAACCAGAACCCGTTATTGCCTTTAAGTTCAGCATTATGATTGAGAGGGATCCAGTAAAAGTCTCCAAATACTGTTCCTTTGATGGTTCCCGAATCACCGACCTGTACCTGGGCAAATGCAAAGTTGGTACATAGAACGGTCAGTATAGAGCATATTAATGCTATACGTGTCATACGTGTGCTGATTGAATTTTATTTATGTGTGCTGAACTTAACTACAGGAACAGTGCATCTTACTTAAAACCATCCCGTTTCTTTATCTGCTTCTATCAGGAATCAGATTCCGACTCTGAACCGGATTCAGATTTATTCCTATTCCCGTTTTCATTCTTGTTCTTTTTGTGTTTGAGAACCTTCGCCTCAATATAAAATATAAGCTCCTCAGCCGTATTCTTAGTCAGGTCTCCTACCCGTTCCAGTTTTCTGATGATGGAAAAGAGATAAAGATATTGCTGAGCTTTGCTTGGATCTTCCTTAAGTAACCTGGCGGTAACTTCTGAGGCTTCCCTGTTTATTTCATTAAGTAACTTGTCCTTTGCAAACACCTTTCGGGCCAGCTGGGTATCTTCGGCAATAAAGGAACTGAATACGTTGCTAAGCATCTCAATGGCGGTGTCATACATTTCATGGATTCGCATTTCCTTAATTAGCTTATCATCAATAGGTTCACCGAAATCAAGGATATACTTAGCAATGCTGTTCGCGTGATCACCCAGCCGTTCCAGGTCAGAATTTATTTTAAAAGAAGCCATTACAAAGCGAAGGTCGACGGCAACCGGGTTAAACAAGGCAAGTATGTTTTCACAATCACGGTCTATCTTCAGTTCGAGTGCATCTACCCTTTTCTCATTCGCTGTAATCTCATGCGCCAGCTCCTCATCATAATCCATGAGCGCATCGCGCCCTTTCTCCAGCTGGGTTTTAACGAGATACATCAATTCCAGTATATCGTCATTCAGTAAGCTAATTTCTGTATCTAAATAGGCCATAGTGCTGATCGTTATTTTTTGATGACAGGCAGGGTATTTAACCGAATCTACCGGTAATATAGTTTTGTGTGCGATCTTTTTCCGGATTGGTAAATATTTTCTGGGTATCCCCGTATTCTATGAGCCTGCCCATGTATAAAAATGCGGTATTATCACTGATTCTTCCGGCCTGCTGCATGTTATGCGTCACAATTACAATGGTATATTTCTTTTTGAGCTCATGAATCAGTTCCTCAATTTTAGCAGTGGAAATCGGATCCAGTGCCGAGGTGGGCTCATCCATCAAAATCACGGAAGGCTTTACAGCCAGCGCTCTTGCAATACACAATCGCTGCTGCTGACCGCCGGAAAGGGAAAGCGCCTGCTTATTCAAGTCATCCTTAACTTCACTGTAGAGAGTGGCGTTTTTCAAGGATTTAATCACCCGTTCTTCGATAAAATCCTTGTCCTTTATGCCCTGAATTCGCAAGCCATAGGCCACATTATCAAATATGGATTTTGGAAACGGATTGGGCTTCTGAAATACCATCCCAACCTTCTTTCGCAGCTCCTCTACTTTTATTGACTCGTCATAGATGTTCTTTTTATTAAGAAGTATCTCCCCATTCATTCTGAACCCGTCGATATAATCGTTCATGCGATTAAAGAGACGTAAAAAAGTAGATTTCCCGCAACCGGACGGGCCAATGAATGCTGTTATCGAATTATCAACCACATCCAGAGAGATATTATCAATGGCCTGAAAATCGCCATAGAAGACATCCACATTTTTAGCCTGCAGCTTAAAATCTTTATTATCCGGATTTAGCTTGGGTTCTGTCTTATCTCTGGTCGCTTTTGGATTTTTTGCTTCCGCTTGCATAATAAGCTTAATTTTAAATTCGTCTCAATTTCGGTAATCAATTACCAGCTGACCTTCTTTTGCCACCTGTTCCTTAAATAAACAGCAATGCCGTTCATTACAAATGTTATGGATAACAGAACAATAATGGCAGCAGCGGCATTGATAACAAATTCATGCTGTGGCCGTGATACCCAGTTAAATATTTGAATAGGCAGCACGGTAAACTCATCAAAAGGCCCGGTAGGGGCAAAGGGTACATAGGCGAGAGCCCCGACTACAATCAGAGGCGCTGTTTCGCCAACCGCCCGTGAAATTGCCAGGATAACACCAGTTAATATTCCCCCGAAAGATGCCGGCAGGACCTGCTTCCAAATCGTTTGCCATTTTGAGGCCCCCATTGCAAAAGAAGCATCCTTAATCGTTTTGGGTACTGCTCGAAGGGCCTCCCTGGTTGATACAATAATTATCGGTAAAATCAGGAGCGAAAGTGTCAATGATCCGGCGAGTATGCTGTTTCCCATTTTAGCCAGCCTGACGAACACTTCCAGGCCCAGGAGTCCGTAAATGATCGAAGGCACTCCGGCCAAGTTGGCTATATTAATTTCAAGAAAAGTGCTCAGCTTGTTCTTCTTTCCATACTCTTCAAGATAAATGCCGGCACCGACACCAATTGGAAATGATATCACTGTAGTCAGTACCAGCACCCACAAGGTACCGATCCAGGCCGTATAGATACCCGACTGATCTGCAAAGCGTGATGGCAGGCTAACCATAAAATCCCAGCTCAACCGTTCTATGCCCTGGTATATGATAAAACCCAGAAAGATTGCCAGGATAAGGATACAGCTGAATGTAGCTGTAATGCCCATCCCCTGGAAAATCTTATCCTTATATCTGCTAGATCGGTTATTACTCATATTTCTCCTGGTATTTAGTTCGAATCCAATAACTGATGTTGTTCAGGATAAATGTGAACACAAAAAGGGTGATACCGGCAGCAAAAATCGTTTTATATGCCAGCGTACCGTAAGGCACATCTCCCATGCTTACCTGAACGATATATGCTGTGATGGTTTCTATTGGAATGGTGGGATCCAGGGTCAGGCGAGGCTGATGTCCGGCCGCAATCGCAACGATCATGGTTTCACCGATAGCCCGAGATATAGCCAAAATTGCAGAGACGATAATACCCGAAGAAGCTGCCGGAACCATCACCCGGAAGGCGGTTTGAAACTTAGTCGAGCCCATTCCAAAAGATGCTTGGCGCAATGAATTGGGTACCGAACTTAAGGCATCCTCGCTTAGCGATGAAACAAACGGAATGATCATAATACCCATTACTATGCCCGGAGAAAGTGCATTAAATCCCGATAATTCAGGAATGAAATTTTTCAGAAAAGGAGTCACTATCATCAGGGCAAAGAAACCGTAGACTACAGTTGGAACCACGGCCAGAACTTCAAGTAAGGGCTTTAGCACCATCTTGAAGCGCTTGGGGGCATACTCATTTAAATAGATAGCTATGGTCAGTCCCACAGGTAATGCCACCGCAATGGCAATGAATGTGGTCAGAAAAGTACCGGATAACAGAGGCAGAATGCCGTAGCTTTTCTGGGAAAATAGAGGGGTCCACTGTGTATCGGTAAGAAAGTCCACAATGGAGACTTCCTGGAAAAAGCCTATAGCTTCGACTAGCAGTATGAGTATGATACCAATCGTAGTAAGGATAGTTAGCAGGGCACATGCTGCTAACAGCTTCTCAATAATTTTCTCTTTAAGTTTCATAAACAGCTATCCTGGCAGAACGCCCGAAGGAGCATTAGTTTTGGGCTGTGGCAGTAGTATCCGCTCCCACAAATTCCCGGAATTTATTTTTCTGCGTCTGGTAAGCGGAATCGGGCATCGGTACATATCCGATGTCCTTAGCCAATTCCGGTGCGTTATTCAGATAGAAGTTCACAAACTCCTGAACCGATTTCTTTTTGGCAGCAGATTCAGAAATATAGATAAACAGAGGCCTCGATAGCGGGGTATAGGTATTATTCGATACAGTTTGCAGGGAAGGCTCTACCGGTTCCCCCTCCCCGTCTTTGACACCAATCAGTTTCAGCCTTTCCGCATTTTCCTCGAAGTAAGCCAGTCCAAAAAATCCCAAAGCATATTTGTCAGTAGCGATGCCCTGAACCAGTACATTGTCATCCTCACTGGCGGTAAAGTCTCCGCGGCTGGAACCGCTTTCACCGACAATAACCTCTGTAAAGTAGTCATAGGTTCCTGATGCCACTCCCGGCCCATAAAGATGAAACTCTTCATCAGGCCAGCCTTCTCTGATCTGACTCCATTTGGTAAGAGTTCCCTGGGCGGAAGGCTCCCAAATTTTTTCCAGTTCTTCTACAGAGAAATTATCTACCCAGTCATTTTGCGGATTTACGACAACTGCAAGTCCGTCATATGCTACGGAAAGCCTCAGGTAGTCAACGCCACTCTCTTCCGCTTCTTTAATCTCGCTGGGTTTTATCTCGCGTGAGGCGTTATTAATGTCAATATCTCCGCGAATAAATTTTTGAAATCCGCCGCCGGTTCCGGATACGCCCACGGTTACCCGTACATTCGGGGCTTCGGATCGAAATTCTTCAGCAACAGCTTCTGAAATTGGGAAAACCGTGCTGGAACCGTCAATCTTCACTTCGCCGGAGAGCGTATCACCTGAATTACTGCCGGAACAGGAATAAAGGAACAGGCCAATAAAGACTGCTAACGCAAAATGTTTTGTCATTGTCTCGTTGTTTTCAATTTTTACCAATTCGTATGATTGGCGTGCTGATTTTATTCAATGCCATAATGTATTAGAATTGAAGGAAAGTATTGTTAACTCAATATTAAATCTTGTGGGGGAAGTGCAATCTATCTACCTGATTTCTTAAACCTCACTAAATAAAACAGTTCGAAACTGAAAGCAATCACTTAATAAATATTCACTGCAGACGATAAAGGAGGGAGTTTACTTTAAAAAAATTCCTTATGACGTGAAACACCTGATTGTACTGCTATTGCCTTTTATTTTCTCTTTTCCGGCAATCTCCCAGAACTCCTCTTCGATTAGCGGTTATATGACCGATGCAGAGTCGAGCGATACCTTAATCGCTGCTAATGTAGCCCTTTCGTACGGAGCCAAAGGTACCTCTACAAATGCATCCGGATATTATAGGCTGCCTGATATTAAGCCCGGAAGGTATACAATTATCTCTTCGTACTTGGGATATGAAAATTTTGAAAGAGACATTGTGCTTAAACCCGGTGAAAGTTTACGCCTGAATATCAGGCTGAAGCCTAAAGCTTATAAAATGGAAGAAGTAGTCATTGAATCTATAAAGGAAAAGGAGAAGCAACGCGATATTGGTATTGCCTTTGTAGAAACTTCATTTATAAAGGATCTCCCGGCTATGTTTGAGGACGACGTTTTTCGCTCGCTGCAACTGTTACCGGGAGTTAAAGCCTCATCCGATTTTTCAAGCGGGTTGTATATCCGCGGCGGGAGTCCTGACCAGACCCTTATCCTTTTCGACCAGGCTACTGTCTATAACCCATCCCATTTTTTTGGGTTCTACTCCACTTTTAACCCCAATGCAATAGAAAGTGTAAATCTTTACAAAGGCAATTATCCTGCTGAGTTTGGCGGGAGATTAGGATCCGTCGTTTCTATTTCCAGTAAAGACGGAAACCGTGATCGTTTTGAAAGTAACCTGTCTATAGGACTATTGGCTTCTGGTGTTTCCCTGAGTGGCCCCTTAAAAGAGGGAAAAGGCTCTTGGATGTTTTCAACACGTCGTTCGACCCTGGAACCGGTATTAGAAGTTCTTCAAAAATCTTACAGCGACATACCTGAAAGCTTTTACTTTCTCGACCTTAACGGCAAGATAGACATCCGCTATAACGCAAATAATAAACTCTCACTCTCTTTCTATTCGGGAAATGACAAATTACAGTTCCCTTTTGCAGAAGATGCAGGTATCAAGCTCAGCTATGGCAACCAGGTTATCAGCTCAAACTGGACCCATATTTACTCTGATAAGGTCATTTCTGAATTCAGCTTATCAGCTTCACGATATTTTAATTTTCCCTCGTTTAATATAGCCTCCACTCCCTTTGAGCGATCAAATAACATATATGATTACTCATTTAAAGCAAATACAGAATATATCGCCGGCGAGCGACACGATTTTCTTTTTGGAGTCTGGATTGAATCACGAAGGTTATCGCTGGAGGATAGGCAAGATCATAGCCAGACATTCAGCTCAGATCATCAGTCACTGCATGGGTCATTCTACTTTCAGGACAACTGGATGATATCAGGCAATCTTACCTTTTCTCCCGGCCTACGCGTAAACAGCTACGGGGAAAATAAGCCTCTTCGGTTCGAACCCAGGGTATCTCTGGAATATCGTCCTTCTTCAAGGCTACGGCTGCAGGCAGCCTATGGAGAGTACAGCCAGTTTCTGACCCTGGTCTCCAATGAATCCTTTTCCGGCTTAGATGTCTGGCTAATGGCTAAAGATGGTGTGGCCACGGCGAGCGGAAGTCAGTATGCCTTAGGCCTTAAAACCATACCCTGGAAAGGATATGGCCTGGATATGGAGTTGTATTATCGGTCTATGAACAACCTGTTTGAACCGGATCCCAATATACAGGATTGGGCCGGAATGCCTTATAAAGAGCTCTTCCGTTACGGAGATGGATATGCCTACGGTATGGAACTCCTTTTTGAGCGCAAGATAGGAAGACTAACCGGATTTATGGGATATACTATGAGTGTCACGCGCCGTAGATTTCCCGATGTCAGCGACGCTACGCAGCAAGAGGGATCCGCGAAATATTATCCAACCAAGTTTGACCGCAGCCATGATTTTAATCTCGTTATGGGCTACAAGTTAAATGCACGCTGGTCCGCCTCAGCAGTATTCAGCTTAGCAAGCGGGCAACCGTACACCAAACCGCTCGGAAGATCTAAAACTTTTAATTCTCCTTTGAGCGCAACCGACAAGCCACAGGTTATTTCTGGAAAAGTCAATGCCTCTCGCCTTCCTGCCTACCACCGCTTCGATGTTGGGTTTACCCGCAGCGGATCCTTTTTCGGAATGGGAGAGGCAAAGTGGCAGGCACAAATAATCAATGTCTATTCAAGAAGAAATGTCTGGTTCTATCAATTCAATCTGGGCGATCATTTGGCCGAAAGAGATGAAGTTCGATTACTTCCGGTACTCCCCAGTATAACCTATAGTTTAAATTTTTAAGTCATGAAAAAAATCATTCTCCTGTTTATAAGTCTTTTTATACTGGTCGGATGCGAACTCTATGTTCAGGATCAATACCGTGAACAGTATGCTGTAGAAGCCTACCTGGTAGCCAATGAAAACTTGCCTACCATTTGGTTAACCCGGACGACTTCTATGGATGAACATTTTTACTGGGATAGCGTGGGAGTTATAAATGCCGAGATGCAGGTGCGGCGCCTGAACCAAGATCATTCCATTGCTGAAACCTACCACTATAGGCGCGGGAGCCTTGGGCGCTATAACCCTCCCCGGAACGCGATAGTAGAACCGGGAAGCTGGTACCAGTTGTTTGTTACTTTCCCGAGCAGTGATACCATGGAAGCCAAAACACTGGTCCCCGGCATGTTTGAAACCATAAATAAATTAAATAGCAGTTATCAATACAAGGCAGATTCGCCGATTGAAATTGTTGTCACCCCCAGTAATTATCCGGGAAGGCAGACCTACTATTTCTTTACGGTCGACGCTCTTAATCCCTCTGAAGAAAACCTTACCCCCTT
>DATFJD010000422.1:0-10300 GCA_035269475.1 Halalkalibaculum sp. | reverse complement strand
TCCTTTATATATGTCTGCTTCAAAACGTTATTTAGCCCCTAATTCCTATTTTTTAATTCCTAATTCTTAATTTGAATGGATAGATTGACATTAAAAGGTCTACGGTTCCGGGCCAAACACGGTTATTACGAGAAAGAACGGAAGGAGGGCAATGACTTTGAAGTAGACCTGGTGTTTTATGCTGATTTATCAGACGCTGCCCGAAGTGATGACCTCAGCCAGACCATTGACTACCAGAAGGCAGAAACCCTGGTAAAAGGTGTTATGAATGGACCGTCTATAAAATTGATCGAAACCCTGACCCGTCAGATCGGCGAGCAGGTATTCGAGGCGTTTCAAAACCTGCAGAAACTGGAAGTAAGCGTGCGCAAACTGCACCCGCCCTTAGAAACAAAGACCGAATTTTCTGAAGTACAGATGACATGGCAAAGGTAGTTGTAGCAGTAGGTTCCAATGTCGGTGATCGCCGGCAACACCTTGCGGATGCCAAAGAATTTCTCAGTTCGGTATCCCTGAATTCCATTCGCAGCTCCTCGGTTTATCTCACCGAACCGGTGGGACCCTCCTCCCGCTACTTTTTAAACGCCGCAGTAGAAATTTCAACCGATCTCGATCCCGAAAAACTAATTAAAAAGTTTAAGGCTTTTGAGCAGGAACACGGCCGCTCGGCTGATCAGCCCCGCTGGAGCGCGCGAACCATAGACCTGGACATTATTTCATACGGCAACTTGGTGATTCACGAGGATAACCTTATTATTCCGCATCCTGAATATCGAAGCCGGTTATTCGTGTTGAAACCGCTTGAAGAGCTGCATGAAACCTGGCTGGACCCCGAGACCGGAGAGTCCATTTCACAATTAATTACGAACGCACCGCCCCTGAAAATGAAAAAAACTGATTTGACCTGGTAACATGGAAAATCAATTTGAGTTTATCGCTATCGAGGGGGTCATTGGAGTAGGCAAAACATCTCTTGCCAAGCTGCTCACCAACCGCCATGATGCACGGCTGGTATTGGAACAGTTTGAAGATAATCCTTTTCTCCCCAAGTTTTATGAAGACAGGGAACGCTACGCCTTTCCAACACAGATGGCATTCTTGGCCAGCCGGTTCAAGCAGCAGCAGAAGATGCTCAGCAAGGATCTCTTTCATCAGCTTACCATCTCCGACTATATCTTTGAGAAAGACCGCATCTTTGCGCGGCTCAACCTGGAAGACGACGAGCTGGCACTTTACGATTCCATCTTTAATATCATGACCGGCATCTCAGCAACTCCCGACCTGATTATCTACCTGCAGTCATCCGTCGACCGCCTGCTGGAAAATATTCGCAGGCGCGACCGCGACTATGAGCGTCATATCTCTCCCGAATACCTGAAAGATCTGAGTGAAGCATACAATCATTTCTTTTACCACTACAATAAATCACCGCTCATGATCATTAATACATCGGAGATTGATTTTGTAAGTAATGAAAAACACTTAGATTACATAGAAGAGCAGATTTTTAATCAGCCTATCAGAGGCAACACGCATATTCACATTATTCCTGATTAAACATGTTTTTTAAAACATTAGCTTTTATAGTATTGATATTCTTATTGGTAAAGTTTATCAGCAGGCTTTTCTTGCCGGGCGGCCGGAAGAAAAACAGCAATGCCCGGGTGTTTTACCAGGTTTTCAAAAATATTCGCGAGCAGAAGAAGCGCCACGAAGAGCAGCAGCGAAAGCGCTCCAATAGTGGTCCCCGACGCCAGTTCGACAATGTCGAAGAAGCTGAGTACGAAGAGATTAATGAAGTCGAGGCCGAGACAGAAGCCGACAACAATTCCAATTCCCAATCCCAATCCACCTCCGAATCCCCCGACCGTTAAAGTCCGTCTTTGCCGGCAGCATTCAGCTATCAGCTATCCATATTTTTGCCCATCACTCATCACTTGTTACTCATTACTCGTTACTTGTTACTTTCTACTCACATCTCAAGACTCACGACTCAAAACAATTATGCTTTCGTGCTGCAAAACCCTTATTTTTAACGGCATTGAGAAAATTAAATTTAAGTTGAGTCAATTCAATGAACTACGAAGAACAACTGGAAGAAGGATTAGCCCTTCTCCGTGAAGGCGATTACGATCACGCACTTGATATTTCCCGTCAGCTTCAAAAGATGGAACCGCAGCATGCCGACGGCTACCACCTGGAAGCGATGGTGTTTCAGAAGCTAAACCAGTGGGAGAAAAGTGTTAAAGGCCTGGATAAAGCCATTGAACTGGAAGAGGAACACAGCGGCTACTATAACCTTCGCGGATTTGCAAACCTGCAGCTGGATAACCTGGAAGAAGCCAAAGAAGATTTCGAGAAAGCAATAGACCTTGACGATTCACCTGCCGCGCACCGCAACCTGGTGCTCTACAAGATTATGAGCGACAAGGGGAACGAAGCCATCAGCTACCTGCTCGACCGCATCAAGAACAATCCCAAAGACGTGGAGAACTGGATTTTGATGGGCGACCTCATGCACCGCGCCGGACAGTCAGCCAAAGCCAAAACCTATTACCAGCAAGCGCAGAAGATGGATCCGGAGAATGACTATGTGAAGGAACAGCTGGCCGAAATCTGAGATTTCGGCAAATAACAAAGCACAAAAGACAATTAGCAAACAAATACGAAATTCGAATGATCCAAAACCTAAATATTCGAAGCTAGATATTTATAAATGATTTGATTCGAGCATTCGGATTTAGAATTTCATATTTGTTTGAATTTTGCAATTTGTTATTTGTCATTTATCCCACAAAGGTTCTATATTTGAAGCCTTTCTAAAAATACCCCTTGCCCTGGTGGCGGAATTGGTATCCGCCAGCCGGCGGATTGAGGGGGGCAGTTCCGGATGTTGAGAAGGTAACTGCCTGAATGTATTTTACTTGTTGTTTAATCCCCTTGCCCTGGTGGCGGAATTGGTAGACGCGCTGTCTTGAGGGGGCAGTTCCCTTCGGGGAGTGCTGGTTCGACTCCAGTCCAGGGCACTTTTTGAATCATAATAATTGCCGTAAATTACTGGGCTGCAAGAGCTTCGTATTTTACGGCTTTTTTATTGCACAACATTGGTAGAACTAGCTTCTCATTTACCCTCTTGGAGCTAATATCTAAATTCAGAAACCTTATGTAGGTTTGGGTATTCGTACTCCTTTAATCAGCAGCCAGAGGCTAATAGTTAATTCTGCAATGCCCGCCGAAAGGACGCCCAACCATATATACAAATACTGATAAGCCGAAAGAAGCAAAGTGCCAATGCTTTCCGTAAGATACCCGATGAAGGCGGCTGCCAGCAGTACACCCAAGAACGCCGGGAATAGATCAGACTTATACAGAAGGTCAGCCGCCGGATCAATTGAACGGTTCCAAGGAATTAACCGGTTTTACTTTTACCGGTCCTACTTCTGTACAACCAACCTCTCAGTCTTTTACTTTATACTGAACGGTAAAAAAAACGGCCCCGGTAAGTCGGGGCCGTTTATCTCAAATTTGTTTTACTGCTCATTCATCACGCTAGCAGTTTAAGCTACATGCTTTCTGAGCTAGCGGGCATTTCAGCTTTCCACTGGCGAACACCGACCAGCGTACCCTCTTCAAATATAAATCGTTCGAAAAGTTTCATCCTCTGTACCGTTCCGTCTTTCATATAGAGGATCTCCCGTCCGTCCGCCAAAATATTCACCCGGTTGCTGCCGACGGCTTTAACCGGTATAACGGCATCCATCTCCCAGCTCAGGGAGTCAACAGAAGAGAAGAAGCCTGCCATATCCTCCTGTGTCAATGGACCCACCGTCCCATCAGCCTGATGGAACATGACCGTATCCGCGGCCGACTTCCATAGCGCTTCGGCATCCATATTGTTGAAGGCTTCTACCATATCCATAAAGATCTCATCTTCGTAGGTAGTTGCTATCGTAAACGCACTCCCGCTGTACTCTCCTGTCATTACCATTCCGTTGGACGGAACTTCCTGTTCATCCCCGGATGACTGGCATCCGGCCATGACCAATAAACAAACCAATATCCCATATTTCCCTAAGAAGTCACTCATAAATCCCCTTTTTTTTAAGTTTAGAAAGTAGAAGTAACAAATTTTAAAGGTATTTTCCGATTCTTCGAACAATTGTTTTAGAACGCAATAAATGCAATAACTGTCTTGGGTTCGATTATTTCGTACCGGGAATCCGTATACTTTATGTCGAAAGTAGGTTAACCTTATCCTGAAGGCCTCATTTGCACACACGTCTGACTTAGTAATTTATTTCCGTGTGTATTGAAATACGCTTTCCAACGGCACCTCAAATACCTTTGCTATTCGAAAAGCCAGCTCCAATGAGGGTGCATACTTCGCAGCCTCAAGTGCATTAATGGTTTGCCGTGTCACCCCGGCCATTCGGGCCAGCTCTTCCTGGGTCATCTCCCCGTTTTGAAACCTGAGAACCCGGATGTTATTTTCTATTCGATAATCTTCCATTTTATATTTCCCTGTTGTAGTAAAATACCTGTGTGCCGGATTTTACCAGTATTGCAATGAAAAGTATGGTGACAAGAATATGAAAGGTCATAAAGGGTAGCGATAGCAAGTGGGCTTGTCCTGATGCCTCACTTATATAATCACTTATCAATAGATTGGCCACCAGGGAGACTATTGCCACCATTAGAAAATAATAGACATTTCTAAAGGCCTTGGATTCAATTTTCATATCCCGTTCATCTTTTGCTACTCCACCAACTTTCGTGGAATTTAACAGATCTAATACCAGCTGTATCAGGAAAGCGATACCTATTACCTTCCAAATTAATCCGTTTATCTGTCCACTATAATTTTCGAGCCCGGCGGGTAGGCCAAAAATCGAGACCAGGTAATACCCGAATACCGCCAGGGTTAACCCGATTGAGGACCACGCATATATTTCATTTCTAGACATAAGTTGCTCTCACTTTTTAATGTTATCCGATTCCAAATCAATTTTATCTACCCGTTTTCTACGAGAAATGTAAAATAAATGTTACAATTCATATAGTATTTTTTACATAACAATCTGCGTTTTGTAAGAGGATATTACCTGAATCTTATTTCCGGTTTTAGTGGACTTGTATTTTCTAATTCTATTTTACGTTTTTAGTCAGTTACTTGATTATTCACCCGGCGGCGCTGCAAGTGCTTTGCAGTGAAACCTAATCTGAACCACGGGCCAGAGGTTTATGAGTTATATCGAACACTATAAGAATCAGTACCGGTGGCGTTCATGGGAGACTGTTTACGATCTACTCCCGGATATGCATGGCCAAACGGTTCTAGACCTTGGATGTGGAGTTGGAGACCAGGCCGCCGATTTTATTGCGCAAGGCGCCTATGTCATCGGTGTTGATATGAGTGAGGCTATGCTCAGGGAAGCCCGATCAAAATGTCCGGAGAATGCCCGGTTCATACAGTGTGATTTTCAAAACCTGCCGGATTTAGGTGTAAAGGCAGACGGGATATGGTGCAGTTTTGCGGCAGCTTACTCGATTGATTTCATTCCGGTACTCACATCCTTGAAAAAACATATCAAAAAAAGCGGCTGGCTCGCGCTAACCGAAATAGATAACCTCTTTGGACATGAACCGTTGAACGAAGAGGTAAAAAGAATGTTCGAAAAGTACAGCAGTCAAGCTTTTAAGGCCGGATGGTATGATTTTTATATGGGCAGAAAACTTAAAGGATATTTAAAGAAATCAGGATATAAAATACTTAATACAGTAATCTTGGAGGATAGAGAGTTTTCATTTTCGGGGCCGGCTGAGGAGGGTGTCATACATAGTTGGCAGGCTCGTTTTGATAGAATGCCACTCCTTAAAGAGTCTTGCGGCGACCGTTTTGGTGACCTTAGAAAAGAGTTCCTTTCTTGCCTGACAGAGGAAGAACATCAATCACTGTGCAAAGTTTACTCTTGCATCGCTACCTCATAATATTCTAGCTGCTGAGAGTAACCTGAATGACGTGGAAGAAATTGTATAAGAACACCCTACCGCAAACAGCAACGTAGCAGGAAATTCTCTAATAAGTTTAGCCATAGATATTAACGCGCTATACGGATTTTAGTGAATTTTCAATTCAAGCCTGGAGTCTATTCTAATATAAGGTCGATTTGAGATAAGAATATTGGCTAATAAAGGCTTATGCCCCAAAGATATACCCAAGGCAAAAAACCCCGGAAATACCAACGGCACTTCTTGTGAGCCGGCTGAATGAGGACTAAAGATAACATCACCCCGCATGGTTTTTAAAATTTAGCAACTCCCCTTAACGGAACTTTGTAATTTTAAGTAGAATGCAGGCAGATTTAGCTGTTTTAGATCATATACCGGTTATTGAAACGTGCGTTCTACATAGTGCCTAATTTTTAAAATCGTTTATGTACAATAGGGCCATTAGCCCCGAGCTCCCTCAGAGGAAGCCCGGAGCTAATGTTTTTTATATTTAGGTTTCCTTAAGGCCTTCATATATATGAAAACATTTTACTTAGGTAGAACTGACGTTATTATAACATTCACCCGATCATTACAATAGGAGTACTCGTAGCGGCATCCAGCCGGTACCTCTATGATGTTCCAGGCCACGGGAGTAAATCTCCTTCTTGCTTGTAAGCAACTTTCTGTATATTCAACCTATCAAAATTCGCAACTTATTATTTCCCGCCATGAGAATTCAACTGCTTATTCTAATCCTTGCAGCAGGAAGCATTACGCTATCAGGCTGCAACACAAATGAGAATCAAGATACTGAAATGAGTGACAACCCCTTGTTTTCTGCAAGTACCCTAGCTTTTCAAACCCCGGATTTCGAAGCCATACAGCCGGAGCACTATCGCCCGGCATTTGAAGAAGGAATGAAACGGGAAATCGAGGAAATTGAAGCTATTGCCAATAATACGGAACCGCCAACCTTTGAAAATACCATTGTAGCAAAAGAGAAAAGCGGCGAGCTGTTGAACCGTACCTCCTCCGTATTTTTTAACCTGGCCTCTGCCCATACCAATGATGAAATCCAGAAAATACAGAAAGAGATGGCACCCAAACTGGCCGCTCACTCTGATGATATCCTGCTAAATTCGCAGCTTTACGACCGGGTACGAACGCTCTACGAAAAGCGCAACGACCTGGACCTGAATGAAGCCCAATTAAAACTGCTTGAAGATACCCACCGCGATTTTGTCCGTGCCGGTGCCCGGCTAAGCGAAGATCAGCAACAGCGGATGCGAGAAATTAATGAGCGGATTTCTACACTGACCACCGAATTTCAGGAGAACCTGCTTGCCATGACCAAAGAGCGTTCGGTACTGGTGGAAGATCCGGAGCAACTCGACGGGCTGAGTGAAGACCGCATTGCCGCAGCCAATGAAGCGGCTACAGAACAAGGGCATGAAAACCAATATTTGCTGAGCATCACCAATACCACCCGAGTGCCAATCCTCAAAGAACTGAACAACCGTGAGCTGAGGCAGCGCGTCTGGGAAGCTTCGGCTTACCGCGGTATCGGTCGTGATGGCGGCATTGACAACCGTCCGCTGATACTGGAGCTGGCCAAACTCCGTGCCGAGCAGGCCGGGCTGCTGGGCTACCCTAATCACGCAGCCTATAAACTGGATCCGCAAACGGCCAAAACGCCGGAGAACGCGCTAAATATGCTGACCGATCTCATCCCTCCTGTCATTGAAAACACAAAAGGGGAACAGGCGGATATCAAAAAAATGATGGAAGCAGACGGTATCATGGGAGAAGTGAAGCCGTGGGACTGGAATTACTATGCCGAAAAAGTGCGTCAGGATAGATATAACATCGACCAGTCGAAAGTTCGACCCTATTTTGAACTTGACCGCGTACTCAAAGACGGTGTTTTTTACACCATGAATAAGCTTTTCGGAATCAGTTTTGAAGAGCGGGAAGACCTGCCTGTCTATCATCCCGATGTCCGTGTTTTCAATGTATATGATGAGGACGATACCCAGATCGGACTATTTTACGCCGACTATTTTGAACGGGATTCCAAGCGCGGTGGAGCATGGATGAACGCCTATGTTTCCCAATCGCACCTGCTGGATAAAAAACCGGTGATTGTTAACGTACTCAACATCCCCAAACCGGCCGAAGGTGAACCCGCGCTCATAAGTTTTGATAACGTAACGACCCTGTTCCATGAAATGGGTCATGCCGTTCACGGGCTGCTTTCAGATGTGGAGTACCCTTCGCAAGCCGGTACCTCGGTGCCTCGCGATTTTGTAGAGTTTCCCTCCACCTTTGAAGAGGACTGGGCCATTCAGCCGGAAATTTTAGAAAACTACGCCGTTCATTACCAAACCGGAGAGCAGATTCCGCAGGGCCTGCTGGACAAAGTAATCGAAGCGAGCAATTTCAACCAGGGATTCGATACGCAGGAATACCTGGCCGCTACCATGCTTGACCTGGAATGGCATATGCTGGAAACAGATGAAATTCCCGAGGATGTGCAAGATTTTGAACAAAAAGCCCTTGCCAAATATGACTTGGATATGGAAGCCATTCCCCCGCGATACAAATCACCTTACTTCTCGCATATTTTCGCGGGCGGCTACTCTGCCAACTACTACTCTTATATCTGGAGCGGTGTGCTGGCAGCCGACGCTTTTGCCTATATGCAGGAGAATGGTGGATTACAGAAAGAAAATGGCAATCGCTTCCGCGAGTATATTCTTTCACAGGGAGGCAGTGACGAAGCGATGGAGCTCTACAAAGCCTATCGCGGCCAGGAACCCGATGTAAAGCACCTGCTCAAAAGACGCGGGCTCGACGCCGGCATGTAGCTTGCTTTAAACTTTTCCAGCCACAGATTGCACAGATAAAATCAGCGTATATCTGTGGCCAAAACCATTTATTAAGTTATTTAGAGTTTACCTGTATACCCTGGGGTAATAGTGATATTTCGGAATTCTATAGGCCCATGGTCACCCTGAAGCATGATGGGGCCGGGCTCGCCTTCGTTACTGTCGAGTGCCCCGCCGGTAATACCCGGTATGGGACGGTTACAGATCACTTCAACGCCGTTCAGTACCACCGTCACCATCCGGCCGGTAAGTGTAATTTCATAGGTCTGCCACTCCCCTGCCTTTTTAGCCGCATTTACCGTAGGATCAATAAAACCATAAACACCGCCAATATGGTGGCTTTCCGGTTCCTTGGCGTAGCTGTCTTCAATTTGCACCTCATAGCGCCCGCGCAGGTATACGCCGCTGTTGCTCCCTTCCGGATAGCGAAACTCCATATTTAGCCTGAAATCATCGAAAACTTGTTTTGTAATCAGGTTGCCGCCCGATTCCTTATTTACCAGGATACCATCCTCCACAACGAACCGGTTGTTCTCCGGAATGATCCATTTCGAAAGGTCCTGGTCGAGCAGGTTGATGGTTTCTCCCCATTCCGGCTCTTTTTCACGATCAAGCGATGGGGCGCGGACACCCTCCCACTGCAGCTTCGCGCCGTCCGTACCGGTGGTCCACCCGGTAAGCTTGCCATCCGTTAAGGAAAATTCAAATTGCGGATCCGTTTCACGCGGCGTCCACTGCGGAGGGATACTAAAACTGTAGGTCCCGGACTCCTGGTTAAAACTGACATCTGAAACAGGACGCGCACTACCCACGGGTCCGACAAAACGCCCGACCAGTGCCTGGCTGCCCGAGGTTTCAATCTCCAGCCAGGCAGGCAACTCCCCGCCGGGAGCCTGTATGGTAATATCCCAGCGGCCTTCCACTTCCGCCCCGGGGATATTCGATTGCGCCAGGATGGCATTTATGCCCGTAGCCAGTAGAAATGCCATAACTGCCGGAATTATTCTTAGAATCAATTTCATAGTAGCACCTCAGAATATAGTATTGAAATTTTCAGACAGGTTAGGCAGAGCCGAATAGAATCACAAATCTTTCCGGACAAGAGTATATTTTGCTATACCTCATTTTGAAGCATCCACACTGTAGTAACTCCTGCCAAGTAGGGCTTTCCCTTATTGTTTGCCGATTCCAGATATCGTAACCTTTTGTAAACCCTTTATCTAATGCCGGTCGACAAAGTGTGTGAAAGACCGTCGTATCATTTAATGTATGGAGAAACTGAGATGAACAGTAGCAATAACATATACAAGATCGGTTACCTTTCGGGCCTTGTTGCATTTCTGGCAACGCTGGCATTTTATATCGTTCAGATGCTCCAAATATGGGGCATTCTACGTTACCCGTGGGATGAGATCCTGATC
>DATFJD010000421.1:0-8659 GCA_035269475.1 Halalkalibaculum sp. | reverse complement strand
GGAAAATATATGACGCACATGCGTTTTAACCTGACGGCATTTCTTACCTCAACGCTATTTCTCATCAGTTATGTAATCTACCATAACTTTCACGGCAGTACCCCGTTCCCGGGTCAAGGTATCATACGGCCTGTCTATTTTTTTATTTTAATATCGCATATCATCCTATCAGCTTTGGTCATGCCGCTGATTCTCACCAGTTTCTACCTGGCCTTTTCCGATAAAATCAGGCTTCATAGGAAGGTATCGAAAGTCACATTGCCGGTATGGCTGTACGTATCGGTTACGGGTGTGCTTATTTTCGTTATTCTCAGGGCCTATGTTTAAGGGAGAACGGATGCAGGATTCAAGATGCAGGATACAGGATGCAGGATACAGGATGTAGGATACAGGGTTCAGGATGCAAGATGCAGGATGCAGGAAAATAAATTTTTTTAAATTTAGGCTCATTCAATCGTCCACGCTTGAATGCCTTATTTAGGACGTCAGCAATCCTATGAATCGCGACTTTAATTGCTTCATTAAAATGTTTTTGGGCTGATCTCTATTGCCAATGGCGAGCCGAAGTAAACGGGAGCAGAACTCCCTTATAACTCCTATCCTGTATCCTGCATCTTGCATCCTGTATCCGTTCTCCCTTAAACATAGGCCCTGAGAATAACGAAAATAAGCACACCCGTTACAGAAACGTACAGCCATACCGGCAATGTAACTTTCGATACCTTTCTATGAAGACTGATTTTATCGGAAAATGCCAGGTAGAAACTGGTGAGAATCAGCGGCATTACCAAAGCTGATAGGATGATATGCGATATTAAAATAAAAAAATAGACAGGCCGTATGACACCTTGACCCGGGAATGGGGTACTGCCGTGAAAGTTATGGTAGATTACATAACTGATCAGAAATAGCGTTGAGGTAAGAAATGCCGTCAGGTTAAAACGCATGTGCGTCATATATTTTCCTTTCCGGATCGCCCTGTATCCGAAAACAAGTAAAACGGCACTCGCACTGTTCAACAGTGCATTGAGCGCAGGCAAACTCGTAATTAAGTTTGAACTGTAATCACTGCCTCCTTTATAATAGATCAGCCAAATCAAAAAGCCGAAAGCCAGTCCGCTAATTAAAAGTATTACGCCTATTGCCTTTGGTAGGCTTATATCTTTAAGCAGATCAATTGAGAACTGCTCATCATATTTTGTCTGCATATAATAAAAGTGCCGGCTGTGTTTTTAAAAATTCAAATTCTGCTGCGTTCAAAGATAACATTTTTACCTGTGCCTTAACTAAAATTCTTGCCCTTAAGTTCTGTCCCATTCCAAATAACCGTGTCTCTATCCGTACGGAAGTGTTCAAAAGTGTCATACCTTATAACATTTCACACAAATAGTTTTAAGCATAAGCGTTATGAATTCACCCGGTTAAATAGCCCGGACTTGGTATGCCAAGTTTTCAGTATAATTTGAAAATTAAATAAGCTAATTATTACGCATTTCTCTCAAATAGATTATATCTTGGTCACTTATTTTATTGAAGCACACGCTTGGTTGCCATGCAGCTATTTAGATTCGGTATAAATATCCTTTATCCTATTTTTACGGGTTCTAAAAAAGCGTGATTTTATATACCTTCATGCCGTCCCGAAATATGTGGCTGGAAGGACAATTTGCTAAATCAGCAACGACAAACTATTAAAATTCGCTATGGCTCAGATTTTTCCTAAATGGGCAGATGAAATACCCGGACGCATTTTACTTGGGCTTATCATTTTTGCAACAGCTTTGGTAGCAGGAGTTTGGTACTATTTTTCCCCTGAATATACTGATGTAGGTTACGCACCGACCCAGCCGATAGAATACAGTCACAAAATACACGCAGGCCAGCTAGGCATTGATTGTCAATACTGCCACACCAGTGTTGACAAATCCAAGAATGCCAATGTACCACCTACCCAAACCTGCATGAATTGTCATAACCAGATTGATTCACAAAAACCGGAAGAGATTCAGAAGATACGCGACAGCTGGGAATCGGGTGAATCTATACAATGGGTAAGAGTGCACAATCTTCCGGATTATTCTTACTTCAATCATGCAGCTCATGTCAATGTCGGCGTCGGTTGCGAATCATGCCACGGACGCATAGATAGAATGGACGTTGTTTTCCAGAAAGAACCGCTAAGCATGAGCTGGTGCCTGGACTGCCACAGAAATCCCGAGCAGTACCTAAGGCCTGTAGAAGAAGTAACAACCATGGGCTATCAAGTTGAGAATCAAATTGAAAAAGGAAGGGAACTGGTAGCGAAACACAACGTAAGCCCGCCAACCTACTGCCAGGGTTGTCACTATTAACATTGAATTTCTTTAGGAATTTAGAATTAACTGAATCGTAAAGCATGAGCGACGAAGTAAAAAGTCCAAATTACTGGAAAAGCTTAAACGAGCTTGCAAACAATAAAGAGTATAAGAAATTCGCCGAGCGTGAATTTCCTGAGAATGCCACCGAACTGGGTGACCAGGTTTCCCGGCGCAGTTTCCTTCGCGTTATGGGCGCTTCAATTGCGCTTGCCGGTTTTGCCTCATGCCGGCGGCCGGTACAGAAAATTTTACCCTATTCCCGGCAGCCTGAGGAAGTAACACCGGGCGTTCCTTTATATTATGCTTCAGCCATGCCTTTCCAGGATGCGCTTACCGGCGTAGTTATTGAAAACCACGAAGGCCGCCCCACGAAGGTTGAAGGAAATGAGATGCACCCGGCGAGCTTAGGCTCCAGCAGCAAGTTCAACCAGGCTTCGATGCTGCAGATGTACGATCCCGACCGATCCCGCTATGTAAGCAGGGACGGCGAGCGGACCTCTTTTGATAATTTCGTGAGCTTTTGCAACGAACATTTTTCAGATACCGGCCGAAATATTGCCTTTATTTCCGAAGCCAACTCTTCACCTACTTATAATAGGATCAAGGAGCAGGCTTTAAATAAGTTTTCGAATGCTCAATGGGTTACCTACGAAGCATTCAGTGAAGATAATGCCCTTGAAGGCACAAACATTGCATTTGGCGAACGGTTAAGAACGGTAAACCACTTCGGGCAGGCTAATGTAATAGTCTCTTTTGATGATGACTTCCTGAATCCGGCCGCAAACAAGAATAGTGTTGAGGATACCAGACGCTTTTCAGATGCCCGAAAGGTGACATCGGAAGAGGACGACATGCTTCGCTTCTACTCAATTGAGAGTACCTTTACGATCACCGGTTCGAATGCAGACAACCGCTTGAAGATTAAATCAAGTGAAATTCCTCTGTTCATTAATGCGCTGGCTTCCGAGTTATCAGGAAGTGTGAGCGGGCTATCGGCCTTTAGCGAACTTAGCAATAAGTTTTCTGATCACGAATGGGTAACAGTCTTAGCCGAAGACCTGTTAAACAACCGGGGCTCATCTATCCTTACCGTTGGCAGCGAACATGCCGCCGAAGTACATGCCGCAGTGGCAGCTATCAACAGTGCCCTTGGTAATGCAGGCGACTCGGTCACCTATCACAGGGTTCCTCATTTAAATAAGGGCAACAACAGAGAAGCCTTAAGGAATGTTACCGAAAGCCTCAGAAATGGAGAAATTGACACGGTGGTAATGATCGGTGCAAATCCGGTTTTTACGGCTCCGTCTGATCTAAATTTCAGCGACGCACTTTCAAATGCTGAAACCACGATACATCTCGGGCAATATACCAATGAAACAGCCGGCCAATGCAACTGGCACGTAAATCGTACACACTACCTGGAGGCATGGGGCGACGGTTATGATTATACCGGTACCCGTTCCATCATTCAGCCGCAGATCGAACCGCTTTTCTCAGGCATAAGTGAAATAGAATTTTTAAATGCGGTTGCTACAGGCAGCAAGGCTAAGGGTTTCGACCTGGTACGTGAAACCTGGAGAGAATATCTCTCAACAAATTTTCAAAGCAAGTGGGAAAAAATACTGCATGACGGGCTCGATGAGGCCGGCAGTTCTTTCCCCGCTCAATCCGTCAGCATTTCTAACGGATTTTCGTCCGCTATCAGGCAGTTTATATCAAATACTTCCGAAACGAGCGGCACAGAATTAGTCATCCGTCCCGATTCCAAGCTATTTGACGGAAGATATGCCAATAACGGCTGGCTTCAGGAGCTTCCCGACCCGATGACTAAAATCACCTGGGACAACGTAGCCCTGATGAGCAAGAAAACAGCCGACAGGCTAGGCGTTGAAGCCGCCGGACTCGGCGTTGCCAACGTAGATGTATTGGCCATTACCGTTAACGGTACAACCGTTGAAATACCTGCCTGGGTTCAGCCCGGACATGCCGACGACAGTATTACAATTACAGTAGGTTACGGACGCGAAGGTGTAGGAAAGGTAGCAAACGGGACCGGGGTGGATACTTATCCCCTGCGTTCTACATCTGCCATGCTTTATGCAACCGATGTCCAGGTAGAGAACACCGGCAAGAAGTATGAAATTGCCTGTACCCAAGACCATAACAGCATGGAGGGACGTTCCCTGCTGCGTCATGCTACCCTGCAGGAATATCGGGACAACCCCGACTTCTCCACCTACGATTCAGCCTATAATGCAGAATTGCCGGGCGAAGCCTATGCCGGCGAACAAGGCCAGGACCGCCCGCTTTCTATTTTCGATGCGATAGACGAAAAAGACTATCCTGACTACGAACCGCAATGGGGAATGACCATTGACCTAAATTCCTGCATTGGTTGCGGAACTTGTACTATAGCATGTCAGGCGGAAAATAATATTCCGGTCATCGGAAAGCGTGAAGTGAGTAACGGACGTGAGATGCACTGGATACGGACCGACCGCTATTTTGAAGGCGATGTTGACGATCCCAAAGCCTTGCACCAGCCCGTTCCCTGTATGCACTGCGAACTGGCACCCTGTGAACAGGTATGTCCGGTTGCCGCTACCACGCACAGTGATGACGGAATGAACCAGATGACCTACAACAGGTGCATCGGTACCCGTTACTGCGCAAACAACTGTCCCTATAAAGTTCGCCGGTTTAACTTCTTTAATTATACTAAAGAGTTTTTAACAACCGGAAGCGATCCGGAAGTCGTACAAATGGCCATGAATCCGGAAGTGACAGTTCGATTCCGCGGTGTAATGGAAAAATGTACGTTCTGTGTGCAAAGAGTAAACCGCGCAAAAATCAATAAGAAAATTGAGACCGATGGTGAGAGTTTGAAACCCGATGACGGTTCTGTTGAAACAGCTTGTCAGCAAGCTTGTCCTGCAGATGCCATTTACTTTGGCGATCTGACTGATCCGGATAGTAAGGTTACTCAAACCAAGAAGAACAACCGCAACTACCTGTTGCTGGAAGAGCTGAATACAAGGCCTAGAACTTCTTACCTTGCAAAACTTCGCAATCCAAATCCAAAATTGGCCTAAATACCAACCGAATATACGATGAGTACAGATTATAAATACGTACCGGAGCCCGCATTAGTTAAAGGTGACCACACCTTCGGGAGTATTACGGATATTATTGCAAAAACCCCGTTATCTCCTACGCCGAAACTCTGGTACCTGGCTTTTGGTATTTCCAATTTATTATTGATTACCCTCCTTGGTGCGGTTGGATATCTTATCTGGGAAGGTATCGGAATTTGGGGCCTGAATAATCCTGCCGGTTGGGGTTGGGCTATTATCAACTTTGTTTGGTGGGTTGGTATCGGTCACGCCGGAACATTGATTTCCGCTATACTTTTTCTTTTTAGACAGGGATGGCGAACTGCCATTAACCGGTTTGCTGAGGCTATGACTATTTTTGCCGTTATGTGTGCCGGCTTATTCCCTGCCATCCACGTCGGTCGTATTTGGGTTATCTACTGGGTATTCCCGGTTCCAAATTCCATGGCCATCTGGCCGAACTTTAGCAGCCCTTTGCTCTGGGACGTTTTTGCAGTAAGTACCTATTTTACTGTTTCTCTCTTATTCTGGTACGTAGGGTTGGTACCTGACTTTGCCACACTTCGCGATAAAGCAAAAAGCAAAGTTGCGAAAATATCATACGGAATTGCAGCGCTGGGCTGGACGGGCAGTTTTAGAAACTGGTGGAATTACGAAAAAGCCTATATGATCTTAGCGGGTCTGGCTACACCGCTGGTACTTTCAGTTCACACCATTGTATCCTTCGACTTTGCCGTTTCCATGATTCCGGGCTGGCACAGTACCATATTCCCGCCCTACTTCGTTGCGGGTGCTATTTACTCCGGTTTTGCCATGGTATTGACGCTCATGATCATCGCGAGAAAGATCTACGGACTCGAAGATATTATGAATATCGACATCATGGAGAAAATGAACCTCGTCATGATGGTGACCGGTAACCTCGTTGCTTTCGCTTATCTTTGCGAAGGATTTATTGCCTGGTATAGCGGGTATATTTACGAGCAGGGAATTTTCTGGTTGTACGCTACCGGCCCGTATGCCTGGGGATTTTATATTTTAATGTTCTGCAACGTGGTGACTCCGCAATTTCTGTGGTCAAGAAAAATTCGAAGAAACGTTGCACTTACCTTTGTCATCTCAATTATTGTGAACATCGGCATGTGGTTCGAACGATTTATGATTGCCGTTGCATCCCTGGCTACTGACTTTATGCCTTCTAACTGGGATTATTTCTCTCCCACTTTCTGGGACATCATTACCTACATCGGTACCTTCGGCTTGTTCTTTACTTTCTTCCTTTTATTCTTACGATATCTGCCAATGGTAGCAATTGCTGAGGTAAAAGGTGTCATGCCACAAGCCGATCCACATAATTACGATGATGAGACTAAAGAATTTGTAAAACCAAAAGCTGAACCTGCTGTCGTTGATCAGCAAACTGTTTAGTAAGAAAATTATGGAAGCTAAAGACAAACATATTCACGGCGTACTGGCTGAGTTCAAAAATCCTAAAGAACTGATTGATGCTGCCTCGGCTGTTGAAAAGTCCGGTTATAATAAATACGATACCTATGCCCCATTCCCTATTCACGGGATGGAAAAGGCAATGGGCATCAAAGAATCACCCCTGGGCTGGATAGTGCTGGGCGGTGCCATTATCGGTCTTGTAGGTGCCGTAACCCTTATGGTCTGGGTCATGGCTTATGAGTACCCAATGAATATAAGCGGTAAACCCTTTATCAACATTCCGGTTTACGTACCCATTGCTTTTGAGCTGACTGTTTTACTTTCGGCTTTTGCAGCGGTATTCGGCATGTTTAAGCTGAATAACCTGCCCAAGTTTCATAACCCCTTATTTAATGTAGAGCGCTTCAAAAAAGCTTCTGATGACGGATTTTTCATCTGTATCGAAGCTGAGGATGATCTATTCTCTGAAGAAAAGGTGTCATCGCTATTCAGCGATGCAGGTGCCACTCACATTGAAACGGTGTATGACAAGTGAACTCGTTAACCGATTCAGAAAAACCTTCTGCCTCTAATGCGTTTATAAAAGAAATTGGCGGCAGCAATGAACATACTGAGGAGATCGACTCCAAAATCACGAATAGAAAACAAATGACCAGTAGTTTCTTTAAATCTTCGTTTTTAGTTGCAATAACACTGCTCTTTATCTCCTGCCGGGGAGAAAAATTCGATCATCAGCCGATCCATCCGAATATGAACATGGATCAGCAGGAGCGATTTGAAGCACAAGAGCAAAACAAATTCTTTGCAGACGAACGTGGCATGCGCATGCCTGTTGAGGGTACCGTATCAAGGGGCAACCTTCGTGAGGATAAAGCTTTTTACCAGGGAATCAATGAAGACAGTTCATTTGTAGAAGATATTCCTGCAAATGTTACCAAGTCATTTCTTCAAAGAGGCCGGGAACAGTATGAAACTTACTGTACCCCCTGTCACGGCTCAGCCGGTGACGGGCAAGGTATTATTATGGTTGGACGCTATGGCTATGTTCCGGCCCCAAGCTTTCACATTGATCGCCTCAGGAATATTGAAGACGGATATATCTACTCGACCATTGCCAATGGCATTCGTAACATGCCCTCTTATGCACACCAGATTGAAGTTGAAGATCGCTGGGCAATTGTCTCTTATGTTCGGGCACTTCAAAGAAGTCAGTATGTTCCTGAAAACGAAATGCAACAGTACGATGTGGACCTGGCAAATCTCAAACAGCAGTACCAGCAGGAGCAAGAAGAACAGATGGCACAGCAGCAGGCACAGGCTGAAGGCGGAGGCGCAGAGATTTCAGCTGCCAAAGGCAAGCAGATCTATGAGCAGAATGCCTGCCAGACCTGCCATTCGAGAGACGGCTCTGATGGAATCGGTCCTACACACCTGAATATTTTTGGGAGAACGGAACAGCTTGCCGACGGTAGCACAGTTACAGCAGACGAAGAATACCTGAGGGAATCCATTGTAAATCCCAATGCTAAAATCGTTGAGGGTTATGACCCGGTAATGGCGCCTTACAGCTACCTGAGTGATGCAGAAGTACAGTCACTGATTGAATACATGAAAACATTAAGCGATAACGAGTAAGTATTAACGAATCATGAGCAAAACCACCATAACCGATACGCTGGAGTTCCCTTCCGACCTGAATATTACCAGAACACTGTTCGGTGTTGGTATTGTAGGGCTTAT
>DATFJD010000420.1:0-5076 GCA_035269475.1 Halalkalibaculum sp. | reverse complement strand
TCAAAATCAGCCGCACTCTTTCCGGATGTTTGAAACCTGGGAATGGATTCCAGGTACCGCCTGACCTCTTTAATTGTTTTAAAAGGCATAAGTTAAAGCACACTCCATTTCATTCTTATGATAAAGCTGTTTACTTTTAGTCCGCTAGATAACGATCCTTAAAAGCTATATGATATACAAGTCTCTTGTACGGCAGCTTCTTTTCAATTTCGACGCAGAGAAGGCGCATGATATCACCTATCGTTTTGCCGAGATTGCATCCGGCAGTTCCATTCTAAAAAGTCTCGCAAAGGCCGTCTATAACTATCAGTCACCTAAGCTTTCCCAGCAGGTCTGGGGACTGGATTTCAGGAATCCGGTAGGACTCGCTGCCGGTTTTGATAAAAATGGGAAAATACCCGCAATCATGGAAGCCATTGGCATGGGTTATGTTGAAGTTGGCAGCATCACCGCCAATTCAAGTACCGGAAATCCCAAGCCCCGCTGTTTTCGCCTGTCCCGGGATGAAGCCCTGATCAATCGTATGGGACTTAATAATGACGGTGCCAAAACTATAGTAAAGCGCCTTCAAAACAAAAATATAACTTTCCCCCTGGGCATAAATATCGCAAAAACCCACGACCCGGATATCATGGGCGATGAAGCCATCCGGGATTACATATTCAGTTTCAATGAGGCTAAAGAGGTAGCTGATTATATTACAATCAACATCTCTTGTCCCAATACCACCGAAGGCAAAACTTTTGAAGATCCGGTTGCCCTGAAAGAACTGTTGGACGCGCTGGAGTTACGTGACGACGCAAGTATCGTACCTTCCCTGGTTAAGTTTTCCCCCGACCTCTCAAAAGAGAATCTCCTTGAACTGCTGGAAATTTGTGAAAATCACCGGGTGCACGGTTATGTTGTCTCCAACACCTCTTCTGACAGAAGCGGGTTGAAGACCGGCCATAAAAAACTGAAAAAGATTGGGAAAGGCGGACTCAGCGGCCCTCCCCTTGCCGCTAAAAGCACCGATCGGATACGGTGGATCAGCAATGCTACCAAAGGCCAAAAACCAATCATCGGGGTAGGTGGCATCAACTCTGTTGAAGTTGCCCTTAATATGATCCGGGCGGGGGCTGACCTGCTTCAGATTTATACCGGCCTAGTTTATGAGGGCCCCGGGCTCGTAAAAAAAATCAACCGCGGGATTGTGAATTATATGGAAGAACACGGGCTGGAATCCATCCACCAGATCCCAAAGGACTAATTTTTGTGTAGAGTAGTAAGTAGAAAGTAGAGAGTAGAAAGTAGAAAGCCTCCGTGAACCTTTGAACAACTCAGTAAAAAAGTCTGAATTTGTCGTTCAAAATAATACTGGGAGAGAAGACTTACCCTAAGCTTTTAAACATAATGTGCAACAGATCCCGAAACAAGTTCGGGATGACAACTTTTTTTTACAAATCTCTATTAAGGAGTTTTCCTGTGCTAATTAATTCTGTAAATAACTTGTAAGGATCTTACTACTTACAGGTCTTACAGAATAAAACCCTTGTTTTAAGTAAATACTTTGGGATATCACAATAGTAAAGGAAAAGTTGGCTATGTTTATTTCCTATCAAACTACAATAGGAATTTATTTTATATCGGTGTGACTAGTAATTTGGAGGGCAGAATAAGAAGACATAAAAAGGGAAAAGGCTCTAACTTCACTAAAAAGTATAACCTGAAGTATCTGGTATACTATGAGGAGTTCCCAAATATTATTTATGCAATTCAACGAGAAAAACAATTAAAAAACTGGCATCATGACTGGAAAGTCAATTTAATAAAGAGACTTAATCCATCAATGAAAGATTTGGCACTTAACCTCTAACCCATTGATGTCATCCCGAACTTGTTTCGGGATCTACTGCAGTAACTGGTCAACGGCTTCTAGCTTATCTTCTATCCTAGTCTATCTCAAAGATTTATTTAAACTATTTTACAGAGTTGCACAAAGGGACTCAGAGATTCACAGAGTAATTATTGCCCTACACCTATACCTATGAACCCTTTACCGGAAAACTCATGCGGCAGCTCTGATTCTTAATCTTGTCGTTCAGTGAGTAGGGATCAAAATAGAGACGGCTCTCAATAGCATGTTTAAATGCCTCATCCAAGGAACCGAGAACCTCCTTCGATAACAGTTTAACAACCCTAACCTTTCCGGTTCTCTCAATATAAATCTCAAAAGTGATCTCACCGGAAACGGCCCTCTCTTTCAGCTCTTCCGGGTACTCAACTGTAGAAAGAAAATTTTTCATTCCGCCAACCACATCCACCTGTGCATCCAGATCTTTACACTCTTGCAGAACCTGCTTGCTCCCCGTTTTCGCTGTAATGGCTTCCTTCTCCGGCGGAGTTTTTAACGGGAAACTGATACTGCAGCTTACCTGCTCCGGTTCTCCGTCAATCAGGATGGGATCAAAGTAGAGAAAATTATTGATAGCCTTATCAAATGCCTCTTTAACGGCAGCCGGCATCTCTTTGGTGACGGGGGTGGAAGAGTCTACTCTTCCCTCTTTGGATATGATTATCCGGTAAGCAATTTCCTCCACTGATAATGTATCTCTCAGTTCGCGGGGAAACTCAACTCTTGCCAGGAAATTTGCCATCCCCCCGACAATTTCAAGGTTTGTGCCAAGGTCACGGCAGGTCCGTAATGTTTTGCTTTCTTGCGGCGCCGGCTGTACCGGTTTGGCCTTTGCAGCTTGAACCATGGGCTTTGAAACCCTGATATCACTATCCAAGTATTTCCTGAGCGTTTTGATATCTTCGCCCAGCGGTTTTTCAGCAAAGAGGCTGTCATATTCCGAAATACTTTTCCGCACGCTGTCCCAATACGTGCCATAAAAAGGGTACAACTGTGCCCTCAGTGAATCACCGGCCAGTGAATCCGGTTCCGTTTGTAAATTCAAAAATTGATTATAAAGATCGCCTTCAGTGTTATTTTTTGCCAGCTGAACGTAGCTTCGAATAGCCCGGTAATGAATATAGGGAGCCATTTCGGATGAACTGTTGGCTAGGGCCAGCCGTCTGAACTGTTCCGCTTTAGAAGAAGTCAGGGAATCTGATGTATTCTCAATTTGCTGAAGCTGAACCAGTAGATTCTCCGAACTCGTTTCATCAGCTTTATTTTCTTCAGCGATGCCATTCAGCCTGGCCTTTACCTTATCGGCATATCTTGTTTCGGGATACTCCTTTAAAATCCTGTTTCCCCAGTAGCGGTATTGCTCTCCGTTGCCGTTTTCACTGTTAATTTCAAAGAGTGAATACATCGACTGCGGCACCGGGTTGCTGTTCGGATAATTCCTGATAATATCAAGAAAGTAAGTACTTGCACTGTCAGGCATATTCATGGTAAGTAAAAAGAGGTTCCCCAACCGGTACTTAGCGCTGACCAGTTCTTCCCGATACTCTTGCTTCTCGGTGGAGCTGCCCGGAATTTCACCCAGGTCTATATTCAGCCTTCTGTCAATATCTTCACTGAGTATTTCAGGCCTTTTAACCTCCGGTTCCTCTTCCGATTCCATATTGGCAAGGCCGGTACTTCTGACCACCTCAATTCTGCGCCAGTTATCCACCAATGGCCGGCTTCCCCAAAGAGCGGTAAAATTATTGATAGATTCTCTCTTCAGTCTCGGGTTCTTATAGTTAAGAAATCCGTAGAGGGTTGATTCGGTAGTCCGGTCACCCGATTGCCCGGCTTTACCGATGTTGGCCAACCTGCCGGCAGCATTTTCCCTATCCTGCCGGCGGCTAAGGCTTTCTCTTCTCTGTTCACGGATTTCATTCACTGCCGAATCCAGCTTGGAAGGAGAAAGAGATCCCAGCCACAGAAGGCTGTCCAGCCGGCCGATTTCCGATTTCAGCCGGGAGTAGTTGCCATAGGCTGTAGCAAGCTCACTTGCATCGAATTTGCTTTCAAGAAATTGGATGTTGGCATTCTGCGTAGAAGCGGAATCGAAATAGGCGGCAGCCGTCGTAAAATCATCATACTGCTCGCTGTAGATTTTACCTAGCCGATAATAGGCCTTGGCCCTGACATTTTGCGAAGGCGCCTCCTTACTGTTATGAAGAATTTCCCTGTACCCTTGCTCAGCCTGCCGGGTTTCTCCCCTCATTTCCAGGGTCCGGGATATCTCATAGTTAATTCGGTCTAGTTGCGAAATGTTTTTATCATCACGGCTCATCGATGCGTAGATGGAAATTGCGGGCTCCAGGTTTCCTTCTTTCCGTGCCACTTCCGCTTTCTTCATTTTTGACCAATAGATATAGTTGTAAGCGGGGAATTGAGATGCTACATTATCATAGGCAAAGAATGCTTCCCCAAAGCGCTCAAGACGTTCCAGAACCTGGCCGTATAGGAAAAAAGCCCTGCCTTTGAGCTTGCCTTCTTTCAGGCCGGCCATAGCTTCTCCCAGGAAATCGGCAGACTCTTTCCAATTTCCAAGCATCGCATGGTGTTCGGCGAGCAATACTTTTAATTCTGCAAGGTGAGTATCGGTTAGATATTCAGCATCCAGGGTGCTTGTGATGAATGATATTCCTTCCAGGTACTGCTGCAGGTCAAGCTGGCTTCGGGCCCTCCAGATGAGCGACTCTTGGCGATATCGGGAATTGCTGCTAACTTCATTCAGCTCCTCAAACTTCTCGAGAGCCAGGAAGAAGTCCTCTTTATAGTAGTAAGACTTGCCAAGCAGGTACAGGGCGTCATCCGTCCATTTCGAACCAGGAAACTTTCGCAGGATCTCTGCGCCCTTTTCTATGGTATTGTTAAAATCTTCTTCCGAAATGCCGGGAGGTGACGGGTGAACGCGCTGCGGCAGTTCGGGATTAACCTCAACCGGTTGATCTTCTACTTTCCTGATCCCGATATTATAGCTTTTCTGTGCATTATAATAGGTGTTATAATGAGCCCTGAAATTCTTCCAGGAACTTTTAATACCCGAGCAACTCAGCAGAATGAGAGGCAGAAGAAAAACCGATATGTACTTTGTAATTTTCAAATTGCAAATCTCAAAATTCAAACAAAACACAAATATCAATATCCGA
>DATFJD010000419.1:0-2805 GCA_035269475.1 Halalkalibaculum sp. | reverse complement strand
CTTCCATGATTGTATTCTGGTTTTCGAGGAGACGCGAGTTTCGTGCCGATGAAGAGGGTGCCAGACTGGGAAGCCGGAATGGTATGATCAATGCCCTGGAACGCCTTAAAACTGATGCTCAGCAGCCGACTCCGATGCCGGACTCCATGAAAGCTTTTGGCATTACCGGCGGCAAGTCGCAGGGATGGAAAAAGCTGTTTATGACCCATCCCCCACTGGATGAGCGAATAACAGCATTACGAAATATCACGGGTTAATAGTGTTGCCGGAATAAGGTTATTTGCCGCAATTCTTTAAATAGAATCTCAATAGAAATTTATAGTAAGAGTGTATTGTAAAAAAAGACTTTTGTATATCACTATTTCTAAACGCCGCACTTATAATCAGACGCTTTATTAAAGTCCCAATCTATCCCCCGGAGATATTCATTGCATTCTTATGGAACAATAGCACTCATGTGACCTTTTTATAATCTATAAAAAATGTAAAGTGTATTTGCTCCAATGAAACAATCCGGACTCATTAATGTTTAATTTTATCTCAACTAAGTCTAATGCAAAGTATTCCATTATGAAGTTATCGCTTAAGAATTTATTGATAAGTTCACTAATGTTAACTGTTACAGTGCTGGTCACCACGGTATCATCACAGGCTCAGGAAACCACGCCTCCAAATGCAGAAGGAAAATCGGTTTTTGAAGTAGTAAATAGCATCGACGAAACGAGCGACTTTGCTAACCTTCTTGATAAATCCGGTTATGCCCAGATTTTAAAAAAGCAAGGTCCCTTCACCGTTCTGGTCCCAAGCAATGATGCCATAAAAGCCAGCGATACCAGCATGGAAAAGCTCAATGAGAACCCCGCCCAGCTCAAAAGTGTCGTTCAGGGGCATCTGTATCAAGGTGAAGTCCCTGCTGAGAAGGTTGAATCTCAAATGGGGGTAACGGTTCAAGATAAAGATGAATCCGCTTCAAACGGAGTGGTATATGTTATTGATCAGATTGCTAAACAATAAATCACAGTCTGAATTTAAACTAATTTAAATTATAAAAAGCCTTTCCCGTTTCGTGGAAAGGCTTTTTATATAACAAAGACCTGCTATACCTAAAAGTATTTGCAACTGATCACTACCGTAAAATATTCCATTTCTTTGCAGGTTACTTTACTGCAGCTATCTTAAGAGCTCACTATTTAGATTCAAGCTTAAAAAATAGGCACGCAGCAGCCTTACACCGGCTCAGATTTCACTTCTTTTTTCAAAAACCATCCGATAGTGGTCAAATAGCTCACGTTCAAAGCAGATCTTATTGGGACTGGTACTTAACAGAGCTCTTACATCGCTGCTGGTTATGTATTTGGGTATCAGGCTAAGAAAAAAAAGATATTTCTCCAGATTGAAGGAACGGTATCTTTTCTCCCATTCATTGATTGTCTCAATATAATCAAGCCTGCCGCTGCTTTTGGAGATAAGATCAAAATAGGGCTCCGCATTTCTTATGACCATTTCCGAGCCATATGGCAGCCAGGAACCGGGAAACTGCTTTTCAAGCAGGGCCAGCACATAGGCATCCGAACCTTTTGGGGCATTGATATCAATCTCATCATAGTCGATCATATTTTTGCCGAAAACCATGGTCTGAAGAAACAGCCTGCCGCCCTCCGGCAGTAAATCATAAACCGTCTTGAAAAAATTACTGTAAACCTCCTCTTGCTTACCTTCTTTGTACTTCTCTACTGAACAAAAATGCTCAAAGGCTCCCAGTGAAGCGACAGCATCAAAATGGCCAAAATCATCGGGCGTAACTTCCAGGCAGTTCTTAATATAAACATTGAGTCCGTTTTTATTGCAGGCAGCTGCCTGGCCGTCGGAAAGAGTCAGCCCAATACACTCTGCACCAACCGTATTTTCTATGTAGGAAATCAGCGGACCCCAACCGCAGCCCATATCCAGCACTCTGTCTTCTTCGTTTATATTCAGGTTCTCCACAATGAAGCGGTGCTTGGCTCTCTGTGCTTCTTCCAGCGTCATGGAGAAATCCCCGTTATACATGGCCCCGCTGAAATCTCCCGTTTCTCCCATACTGAGACGGAATATTTTATCGATGGTACTGTAGGTAAAATCGAGATCCTTTTTGTCTGCCATAATAGAATGGATTGGCTGGAAGTATTAATTAATGAACTGAACAACCATATTATATATGATCGGTTTAACTATTATAAATTTAAATATATCAATATGTAAGAGTTAAATTGGAATAGAATTTACACAAGATTTATAACAGCTTTTATAACAAAGCTATTTATTAGTTAGAAAAACTACACTCCCGCTACGAAGGGGCCGGTTGACCGATAATTTTGTTGCCTCACCGACCTTATAGGCCCGTTCTCGGGAGAAGAACTCCCTCTGAGCTGTGTTTTGATGAGACATTTGTACTAATAATCAGGTCCGCTGCCCTTAATACTCCCATCCTATCAGATCCCTGATCACTTCCGGCTCCGGTGCCTTCCTGACTTTCAGTTCGGTGTCCAGTTCGGATGCCAAATAATCAAGGGCCGGTTTCATCCATTGTTCATTGGCAGCATCCATTTCGTCACCTATCAGTGCCATCTGATATAAATGGATTAGGTCCTTAAAGAGGGGTTTGGCAGAGGTCTCGGTGACCTCCCTGTCACCTGTCTCCTGTAATTCATTCCAAACCGATAGCAGATTATCGAGGTTTTCCCTGATCAATTGCCCATATCTATCTGTCTTTCCCGCAGCCTCCCGAATTTGCCTGATAACCAGTTCGAAACCTTCTGACTTTGC
>DATFJD010000418.1:0-5228 GCA_035269475.1 Halalkalibaculum sp. | reverse complement strand
AATCACAGGCATACATGCCATTCATCATGCGCCTTCCAAACCAGTCGTCCCCCCGGGTAATTCCGGGCATTTTTTTCTCCATGCATACCGTTAAATTCTCCGGATAATCCTCAACGATCTGTTCGTAGGTAAGGCCCTTGTCAAGGCGAATCATCTCAAGGTGTTTTAGCTTGGTCAGCTCAATCGGTATGAATTGTTTCTCAAGCGCTTCATTATAACCGGGTGAATATTCGTCCGGAGCGTCCTTATCATGATCCTTGATAACAACGCGGGGTAATGGTGTATCTTTTCGGTACTGCCAGTACGACATCTGAATCTGACCACAGCTGTATTTAATGCCAACCAAATCCCCCTTTCGGATTTTAACCCGCTTAAACTCCGTAAATTCGGGATGGTGCTGACCATCCCTGTGGAAGTGTTCATGTCCCGTTTGGTATGCGGCAACCCAGATGCGGGCAATATAGAAACGATGAACATAATGCAGGTCGTAAGGAAGGCTGAATCTGCCATTTCGATCTGACTTACCCTCACTCAGCTTTCGAAAACCACCCCAGATGGTTCGGGCCCATAGCTCAAGGTGCATATTGAAAACGGGGGAGTCTGCGTCCTCTTTTCGGGTCCCGAATGTCAGATGTCCGGTTATTCTGTGGTTTGGATCGGGCTCACCGAAGATCTTATCCCTCCGCGGAAAGATAACGTTGTGTGCTGTATGGTAGAAGCGTTTGGAGTGTTCATAGAGTTCAACACAAAAAAGTCCGAGTCGCTGAAAAATTCCGCCATGGGTTCTGGACTTGTGAACTTCGACCCTGTTGAGGTTCTTTAACCGTGGATGGAACAGATTTCGCTGAGGTCCATGAGAAACCTTTGTTTTTTGCAGGCACTCCCGGCATGCTTCTTCAAACTGTTCTTTATCTGTTGTTTGTATGTTGGGTTTCTTCATGGTCTGTAACCGGAGGGCGCAATCACTGTTATTTCGTACTGAAATTGCCTTACGTTAAGATGGTTTTCCTGGCCAACCTGTGTGATGCTTCTTTGTATTGAATATAATACAGATGCTGCAAAGCCATTATAAGCAGTGAGAGTGATCAAAACAAAGTGAGGGATGTTGATTTGTAAAAATTTATTTGACCATCACTTGCAGATATAAATTCAATGTTATTTATCAGGCAGTTAAGAAAACAGAAAATAAATATAGTTTGATTGATATAAAGTACTGTAATTTTGCGGTATATAGTCTAATAAACACGATAAACTCCGGCAAATGTATTCGCGGATATCTTCAGAATAGGTTTTGCACATTTTTACAATTTGGTTTTTCAAAGAAATTCGGGTTAATTGTCAGTGGTTAAAATAATCGGGGACTTCCAAGACACATCCGGAAATCTAAAATAAAAATCGCACCTGCAGCATTTCTGGCAGGTGTTTATAACTAACAGGTACAACAATGAAAACTGTAATGACAACAGCAGCTGTATGCTTTCTTTTTGCATCGACAGCTTATGGGCAGTGGTTGCCCGGAAAATCTTGTAATGTAATGGCCTCAGAGATCGCAGACCAGGCAGTTGCACACATGGTAAACCTGGAATCACCTTTTGCGGTGGGAATGGCTGATGCTGCTCTGATGATCGATGAAAATTGCGGAACCGCAAAGTTAATTAAAGCTAATCTCAGTCTTGGCGGGCAGTTTGGTAACCAGGAAGAACAACTGGATATGCTGGACGTGGATGCATTAAGTGAGAGTGAAAAAGCATGGCACTCTCTGCTTACAGACGATTCGGGTGATTGGGCTGCAGCAAGAATGGCGGTTGCTGAAGAGTATCCTGATGTTCCGCTGTTTCAGTTCTGGGCTGCAATGGCTGATGATGATCAGGCTGATGCAATGCAAGAATATGCTGATAATTTTCCTGACTATGCTTCACCTGCCTATAATATGCTCTCTTATGCATACGCGAGAGGTGATGGTGTGGAACAGGACATGGATATGGCCATGGAAATCGTTGAGAAAGCAATAGCCGCACACGACGGACCCAATGCCTATGATTCCCGCGCTGAGCACTATGCAGCCGCAGGAGATTACGATAATGCATTCAGTAGCCAGCTGCAGGCTTTGAATTATGCAGCCGGCCCCTCTGCCTATCAGCAGTATGCCGGGATTTACTGGCGTCATACAAATAAGGAGGCACTGACCGACTCCATTAAGTCGTACACCCAGCAGCGTCTCGAAGCTACAATGATGAATGATGTGGAAGGACAGGCGAAATTTCAGCCTGAGAGCGTTAGCTTTATTGCGTGTAATTCAAATATGTTGCCATGTGAGCTGGTTGATGAGCCAATGCCAAATGAGTATTTCACCTGGAATAGCTGGGAGACTGGTGACATCAGCGTACAGTTTAATGAAGAGATGAACATGGCCATCACGACGTATACAAGTACCGGAAACTACACGATGAACGAATCGGGTGAGGAAGTGGACTACCACACGCGTGCGTCTGAGGTATGGAAGCTGGAAGCGGGCAGTTGGGTGCTGGTACACTCCAATTTTGCACCTATGCCGGATGGAGCAGGATTACCAAGAATGTAACCCTGAACAAAACATAATGTTAAAAAGCGCTGATACTTCATCAGTGCTTTTTTATTTCAGATCGTTTTTAATGCAGCCTTTAATGTGCCTCAAAAGCTCTTTTTCTTTCAGAGTATCGGCATTAATCACTCTTCTCTATCGAAATTTGGTGGACGCCTGTGCCGGGTTGCCTGCTCAAACGCAAAAGCCATCCCCAGAAGGCGCGCATCATCCCACGGGCGTCCTAATAGCTCCAGCCCTACGGGCATTCCCTCATCGCTAAATCCGGCAGGTACTGTGATAGCAGGAAAGCCTGAGTTGGCAGAAAGCTGACAGTTATTTTCAGATTGCTGAAGTTCGATTTTCGCCGCCACTGTTTTGGTAGTTGGATAGGCCAGGGCGTCCAGTTGAAATTCGGCCATCACTTTATAAATAGCCTGCTTAAGGAGATCACGTTTCGCGAGCTCATCAAGATATATCTCCGAAGGATTCTCCTGTACATTCCGTGAATCCTGCAGATATGCCTGAACTTCCGGAATGGCTAACTTCATCGCGATGATTTTGTCCAGGGATACAACGGGAGCTTCGGGACGGGAGGAGAGATACGAGTCAAGGTCACGCCCGAAATCATGCACCAGAACGTAATATCCATTTAAATCCTCAACGATTTCGTTTACCAAAACTGGCAGACTGACGGGTTCAATCTCAGCACCCAGTTCTCTCATCTGCTCCACAGCTTTATCAAATACGACAGATACCTCCTCATCCCCATCTCCACCGGGTTTCAGTTCTTCCACAATACCAATTCGTTTGCCATCAAGTGCCTGTGAGTCGAGCTCATCAAGAAAACTTCCATCGAACCGGCCGAAACTTGCTGCTGTTTGCGGATCTTCGGGATCATAGCCTACGGTCACGTCGAGAATCAGTGCCAGATCGGTAACGCTGCGGGCAAGCGGCCCGCCAATATCCTGTGTAGAAGAGAGGGGGATGATTCCTGACCGGCTGGATGCACCCTGCGTTCCGCGAAGACCAACCAGGGAGTTATGAGAAGCGGGATATCGAATCGAGCCGCACGTATCGCTGCCCAACCCGGCAACGGCAAAATTTGCCGCCACCGCTGCACCTGTACCACCACTGGATCCACCCGGATTCCGGGTTGGATCATAGGGATTCCGTGTTTTCCCAAAAGCTGATCCCCAGGTTTCAATTCCGTAGGCGAATTCATGCATATTGGTTTTGGCCAGTATGATGGCGCCGGCAGCACGTAAGCGGGCCACCATCTCAGCATCGCGATCGGGTGTATATCCCTCCAGGGTCTTCGAACCTGCTTCGGTTGGCATACCGCGTGTTTCGTAGTTGTCTTTCACGAGAATCGGAATACCATGAAGGAGGCCCCGTGCGCCGCTTTGCCGCCGCTCCTCATCAAGTGCCTGTGCTTCCAGCCGTGCATCGGTACTGATATGGGCAATGCTGTTCAAAGCCGGGCCACTCTGGTCGTACATTTCAATACGATTCAGGTAGAAGTCAACAAGTTCAACCGAGGTAATTCGCCCGGAATTAAGCTCAACCTGCAGATCTTCGATCGATGCCTCCTGAAGGTCATTCAGGTATACTTTTTCTTCGTTTTGAATACCATCCTCAGTGTCTTTTTGAGTGTCCTGCAGCGGTATCAGAGTTCCGGCTGACAAAAACAGAATTCCGCCAAAAATGAAGCTAAGAACGGTTCGGTTATTATATGTTTTCATGGGTTTTTAAAGTTTAGTTTTTGTCGAAAACATGCCTATGACAGGGTTTCAGGCTTCTGGAAGGGTCATGTTTTATACAAGGTTTTTGGCATAAACGCTCAATCCAGCATTTCTCTCAGCAAAGCCCGCGCCTCATCGAAACGCGCATGCAGCCGGGGTGTCTCTACTTCACCGTATGCATCCCGCGCCATTATTTCCGCCGCATTGATGGCGCGGATCAGGTCCCTTGCAGCGGCTGCACGGACTCCGGGGTCCGCGGAACCCACTTCTCCTATCCAGATCGGCGAGGTGTGGGCAAATGGCCGCGCGTGCATCGTGGGCCAGCTGTCTTCACGCTGCTCAGCGGCAAAGGCCCGTGCGGCAACCCATCCGCCTTCGGGCAGGTCCACGTTACCTGTAAAAGTCCGGGTTTCGCCGGCACTAATTCCTCCAAGATGCTCAACCACACTCCCATTGACAATAATCTGCAATGAATCGACGTCAATAGTGCCGGCCAGCGTTGCCTGCCATCTGTGACTGCCCGATGTGGTCACGTCACCCGGACGTGCACCGTCCCCCAGTTCAAAGATCAGCGCCGGGCCCGTTGTGAGGAAGCCCCTGCCGGCAGCAGCGGCATCGATCACCTCATCGGCTGACGACTCCGTATTCTCTGTGCGAACGTAGTTTCGTCCGGTCCCTACAGCAGGAGTGCGGTGGAAATCGACCCAGCCGTCGGTTCCCGACATGGCGGCTACCGGCCGGCCGATATTAAGAAGCCGGTACCAGACGTGAGCATTTCCTATCGGACTCACCCAGGCACACACCAGCTCAATTCCCATCCGGTCGGCGAGCACACCGTCCGATATCATCTCGAGCGGAATCGGTCCGTCTTCAAGATGTGTAAAGGGGTCCCGGTCTGCTGCTATTGGATGAACATACGTTGG
>DATFJD010000417.1:0-8318 GCA_035269475.1 Halalkalibaculum sp. | reverse complement strand
CCGGTGGAGTGTTTAAGTCGGAAAACCGCGGGGAATCCTGGAGAAAGATGTCGAACACAGTAGCAGGCGGAACCGGCCCGCACTATTACCAGGAGCTCTATGCTTCACCGCACCATTTTGGCACCATCTACCTGATGGATGTAAGGATTGAAGTATCCACCGATCACGGTGCCAACTTCAGCAATATGAAAGAAGTAGCAAAGCACTCTGATAGCCACGCCATGGCTTTCAGGGAGGATGATCCTGATTATCTCCTTGTCGGTTCTGACGGGGGCATTTATGAAAGCTTTGATTTGGCAGAGAACTGGCGCTTCATAAATAATATGCCTATTACACAGTTCTATAAGGTATCAGTGGATGACGCCAAGTCTTTTTATAACGTGTATGGCGGCACGCAGGACAATGGATCTCAAGGCGGACCCTCTCGCACCGATAATGATGACGGCATTCGCAATGCCGACTGGGAGAAGACGCTATTTGCAGACGGACATGACTCGGCTACCGAGCCCGGCAACCCTAATATAATCTATGCAGAAACCCAGCAAGGTGGCCTTCACCGCGTGGACCGCATAACCGGAGACCAGGTATTTATTCAGCCTCAGCCTGCGAAAGACGAAGAGTTTGAACGTTATAACTGGGATGCTCCCATAGAAGTAAGTTTTCATAAACCGACACGTCTCTACTTTGCTTCTCAGCGGGTTTGGCGTTCGGAAAACCGCGGGGACAGCTGGACCGCCATATCTCCAGATCTCACGCGGGATCAAGAGCGCATTACCCTGCCGATCATGGGCAAGCAGCGAAGCTGGGATAATCCCTGGGATGTCGGTGCCATGTCGAATTACAATACCATCACCTCTATCGGTGAGTCTCCGCTGGACGAAAACCTTATCTACGCAGGAACCGATGACGGAATTATTCAGGTTACAGAAGATGGTGGAGACAACTGGCGAAAAATTGAACTCGGCAGCATCCGGGGTATCCCCGCAACCGCTTTTGTGAATGATATAAAGGCCGACCATCATGACGCAAATACTGTTTATGCGGCTCTGGATAATCATAAAAATGGGGACTTCAAACCCTACTTGATTAAAAGTACCGACCGTGGAAGATCATGGACTTCCATTTCGGGCAACCTGCCCGAGCGCCACCTGGTCTGGCGCATGGTTCAGGATCATGAAAAGAAGGACCTTCTTTTTGCGGCAACCGAGTTCGGCATCTTCTTTACCATCAACGGCGGTGAAGAATGGATAGAGCTGAAAGGCGGTGCGCCTACCATAGCCTTCCGTGACATTGTTATACAAAGAGAGCATGAAGACCTTGTGGCAGCCTCTTTCGGGCGTAGTTTTTTCATCCTGGATGACTATACCCCGCTAAGAGAAATAAGCGAAGAGACCCTTAACCAAGAAGCCAAGCTCTTCGATACGCGAGAAACGTACTGGTACGTCCCCAACAGTGTGGTAAGTTCCATGGGAGCTAACTACTATAAGGCAGAAAACCCACCCTTTGGTGCGGTATTCACCTACTACCTGAAAGAGGGTTATCAGTCCCTGGAAGCTCAGCGAAAGGAGCAGGAAAAACAGCTTGATGAAGGCGAGGATGTCCCATTCCCCGGCTGGGATGAACTGGAGCGTGAAATCCGCGAGGAAGGTCCTAAAGTGTATATTACTATCAAAGATCAAAATGGCAATGTCGTCAACCGTGTCGAAGGGCCGACCGGCAAAGGCATGCATAGAGTTAACTGGGAGCTTAGGTACCCATCCAAAGACGTGGTTAGCCTGGAGGAACCCCGAGGCGGTGGCGGATTCTTCGGCGGAGGTTTCATGGCCACCCCTGGAACCTATACCGCAAGCCTGTCTAAGGTAGTGCGCGGTGAAGTAACCGAGCTCTCCGAACCGATTACCTTTGAGGTGGTTCCATTGCAAAGCGGGGCGATTGAAGGGGCTTCTGATCAGGCCATCGTAGCATTCAGAGAGAACCTGGAATCCTTCCAGCAAGACCTGACACAAACCACCAACACCCTGCGCAAGCAGCTTGACAAGGTTAATGCCATGCAGCGCGCACTTAATCGTGCCGATCAGGAAGCTCCGGCGCTGGTTAACCGACTGAATAATGCCAGGTTAGACCTTCTTGAGCTTAATGAGCAGATGAATGGAAGCGAAGCCAAAGGCCAGATAGGAGAACGCAACCCGCCCTCACCGAGGGGACGCCTTTTCACCGGTTACCGGGCACTCAGTACGACCTATGGCCCTACTGAGATGCACCGTGAGCAGGTTGAAATCGGCAAGGAAGAGCTTGCTGAATTCAAGCAGGATCTTGACCGGTTCGCAAACAATGTGGTACCGGCCCTGCTAAGAGATGTGCGGAATGCAGGTGCACCCCCTATCGAAGGACAGCAATAAGCTTAGCTAACAGCAAGGCATAAACATTTAAAAACACTAAAGGGAGTGCTTGCACAAAGCACTCCCTTTTTTATTCAGAATAGCTGCTATTCAACCTTTACTACTGAGCTGACTGTATCGCAAACTTCACGTCGTAGATAAGTTCAAGGTTATAGACATTGTGTTCACCCTGCACGTCTTCGGTAAAACTTTCAAAATCATCGAGCATTTCCAGCCAGTTAGACACCCGATCCTGAATCTCTTCGGTACCGGTGGGTACCCCATTATTGGTGATCTCCTCCTGTATGAAAAGAGTGATCATCCTGAAGCTGTTTTCAGTTAACAGGCGGTAAATTTCCTTTGCCTCCTCATTCTCGGGCTCTTCCCGAAAAGCACGATTGCTAAAGTTTTCATAATTTGCGTTCAGCGGCTTCCCGGTATCGTGAATCTGCGTATCAAAGTTCTCTACGATCAGCTTTCTGGTTATGGCAAAAGCGTTATGAATAGGATAGCCGTCATCTATATGCATGTGCAGGGTAAAATAGCGCGCTTGTGTGGTCGCATCACCCCCTCTTGAATGCTGCAAACCCTGGTCGAATAGCCATCCTGCATAAAACCAGGGTACACGAATATCATTCATCTGCTCGTCTATGGTCCCTGATGGTTTTGATCGAAGCAGCACTTCAGGCGGCATTTCAAAGTCACCCGGGTCATCAGGCCCGCCGCGCAGCCCATGGGCTATCAGTCCGATATCCCATATAGGATTGTCAATATCATCATTGCGGGTGGGGAACCATGCCAAAGTCGGCCTGTTTGGAAATTCTTCCTGCTGCATCAGCTCCTTTCGAAACATATGCTGGGCCATTAATACAGAGCGGTACTTCTTGTGAAAGAATCGCTCACTGCTGCCATCAAATATCGCAGTCGTGTACCTGTTTTCGTTATCATACATAGCCCAGAAGTTTTCATCGGTAGGATCCTGCAAATAGGTGTCCTGCAAAGCATACCATTCTGCCGCTCTCCCCTCCCTCGGTAAACGAGGCAAGTCGGGCAGCCAGTCTGCCATAGATGCATGCGTTACACCATGATGAGGATCTTCCGACCAGCGGTTGAAAGGAATACCGATCTTAAGAGTACGCGGATTAAGCTCCAGCCAGGCATCCCGGTGTTCTTTTGCATCCTCCAGAGATAAAACCGGTTCGGTAGCAAAGATGAAATCCATGTCAGCCAGCTGCCGGCCAAAAGCATAATCACGGTCGGCAGCGGTATTACCGGGCAGTACTTCACCGCCGGGCTGTAGCGGACGGAAATCCATCGGGTCCTTAGGTTCTATGTCGAACTTGATCCTCAGGGCATCCACCATTTTTTCAATCTTTTTGAAATCAGATCCGCTCAGTTGAAACGAAAACTCCCCCACATGCGGTTCTGCTCTTCGCTTTAAGGTATTGTCATCAAAATTAAAGTATGCCAGGTCGAGGGCATCCGGGGCGTGGCAGTTTGCACAGGCAGCCCCCTGCTGTATGACTCCCGGTTTCCGCCACGCTTCCAAACCTTCGGAAATAATGGCATCAAGCTCAGATTCAGGTGTATCCGGCGAAAGAGCCGTATCTTTACAGCCCCAGAGCGGCAGTAGTATTAATGCAATCAAGACATATTGTAAACGAAATTTCATATTCCCCTCGTGATTAAATGCAGACGATATTATCCAAAGAAAATTCTATAAATGGATTACATAACAAGATAGAAAGCTATACTTTTGTTACAGTTAAATGTTCCTTAAGTGCATTAATTATATTTAATTACCGCTGCTTATTTCTATAATTTTTAATCTATTTTCCGGTAAATGCCTAATTTTCAATAACTGAATAATATATGGATCCGGTAACCCACGGACTTCTTGGTGCCACTGCTTCTCAATCGTTTGCTTCCGGAGATAAAATCCGTGCAGCAGCTTTTACCGGTCTTGCCTCGGCCATGATCGCCGATCTGGATGTATTTATATCTGATGCCGGCGACCCTTTGTTAAACCTGGAGATGCACCGGCAGTTTTCCCATTCCCTGGTTTTCATACCGGTTGGCGCCCTTATCGCATCCTTTTTGGTATGGTGGTTCGTCAGGAGCAGGCTTTCATTTAAGGAAACCTACCTCTTCAGTGTAGCCGCTTACGCAACGGCAGGCGTAGCCGATGCCTGCACCAGCTATGGGGTTAAGTTATTATGGCCTTTCATTGATAAACGGTATGCACTGAATATCATCTCTGTGTTTGATCCGGTGTTTACCGTGGGATTATTACTTGCCACTGCTTTGGTATTCTTTAAAAGAAAACAGGTTTTAAGCTGGCTTTCATGGACCTGGGTTGGACTTTATTTAATATGGGGTTACGGACAATACGGGCGAGCGGCAAATATTGCCTCTCAAATAGCCGCACATCAAAACCATCTTCCCGGTAAAACGGTAATTAAACCGACCATTGCCAACCAGCTCTTATGGAGTATTCGATATATATCTCAAAATGACAACCTGCACGCTTATGGAGTTCGAATAAGTCCATTTGCAGATCCGGTCATCTATAAAGGAAATTCCGCACCTATGCTCGACTGGCGCAAAAAGTACTCCGACTACCGGGGTACCGTGCTATATAATGACATACAGCGATTTTCGGAATTATCGGAAGGAGTTCTCGTACTTCATCCTCAGCACGAACAGGTAATCGGCGACGGTCGCTACGCCATGCTGCCAACTTCGGTTTCTCCGCTATGGGGCATCAAAATTGATACGGCACGGCCCGGTGAGCACGTGAGTTTTGAAACCTACAGGAATGCCGGTCCGGAAGTCAGGGAATCGTTTTTGAATATGCTTTTAGGCAAGAAAAAGTAATCGCTTAAAGCTATCTCAATAGGCCCCAATACGAATGCTTGGAGAGACATTTTTTTTATAGTAACGGTGATCTTTATTGAATCGCAGAAAATTTATTAATAAAACCGGTTCAGCTTTAGTGGGAATGCTATTGCCAATAGGAACCTCGTCATTAAGTAGTCGTTCTCCGTCCCCCGGAACCGGAGCAGCACGAAATGCTGAATCCGAAGCCGGTACTATTAAACTGTTTCTAAGCGGAGATGTTATGACCGGAAGAGGCATAGACCAGATTCTGCCACATTCTGTTTCGCCGGAGCTTAAAGAGCGTTTTGTCAAGAATGCCCGCCGGTATCTTGAACTGGCTGAAAACAAGTCGGGATCCATACCAAAACAGGTCTCCTATGAATATGTATGGGGCGATGCTCTCGATATTTTGTCGAAGTCAGAAGCTGATGCCAGAATCATAAATCTTGAGACTTCGCTTACGACCCAAGGCGACTTCTGGGCCGGAAAAGGGGTACACTATCGCATGCATCCAAAAAACGTGGAGCTATTTAAAATTGCGGGAATTGATGCCTGTATTCTAGCTAACAATCATGTAATGGATTTCGGGCACCCGGGACTTAAGGAAACATTGAATACCCTTCATGAAAAAGGCATAAAAAGTGCCGGGGCCGGAACTGATAGCAGCAAGGCCTCAACACCTGCCGTAATAGAAACCGGTTCAGGCAGGCTGCTCGTATTTTCTTACGGTTCTCCTACTGCCGGTGTCCCCGGAGCCTGGAGGGCGGGTCAAAATGAAGCCGGAGTCAACTATTTATCCGATCTCAGTGAGGATAACGCAGAGATTTTGATTCAAACGGTTAAAAACTACAAAATGCCCGGAGATCGGACGGTTATTTCCATTCACTGGGGCTCAAACTGGGGTTATCAGATTCCGGGCCGGCAGAAGGCATTCGCTCACCGGCTGATTGACAGCGGAGCAGCCGATGTCATTCACGGGCACTCATCGCACCATCCCAAGGGAATAGAGGTATATAAAAATCGCCCGATAATGTACGGGGCCGGTGATCTGATCAATGACTACGAAGGAATTGGCGGCAGGCCGCAATACAGGGATGACCTCTCCCTGATGTATTTTCCTAGGCTGAATGCCGGCGGGGAATTGGTTTCTCTTGAAATGATACCCATGCACATAAATAAATTTCAGCTGCAGCATGCATCGGAAAATGAAACCGAATGGCTGGCGGAAACCATGAACCGGGAATGTAAAAAACTCGGCTCCCGGGTTAAGCTGAATGAACAAGGAAGGCTATCGCTTCATTGGTCATCATAAGAATTAACTCACGCACCGGTTTAGCTACTGCCCACCTCAATTTGTGCAGTTTTATCAGGCTTCGCTGACAAGCCATTTAAGGATATCAATACCGTCCGGTTTCCAATAGATAGGCGGTCTCTGGGCATCAGAAAGAAACTCCACCTTATTTTCAAAGCCGGGAATACTAACATCCGGATGGGTAACATAGATACTTTGCAGCTCTTCACTAAACCGGCTCGCAATATCACGTGCCCTGTTTTCATCCCCCTGCAGCCAGTAGCAGATAAAATCCTGATCCATCTCCAGCCCGCCCTCTTGCAACAGGAAATCATCCAGCCAGGCCTGCGGTCGTTCTATGGCTTTATTATAGGCAAAGCGCTGTCTAAGTTTTGGTTTGGGCTTTACATGTTGCGGATTATCCAGCCAGAAAGCTTCGATATAATCAGTGAGTTCGCATTTAATCTCGTCGAGCTTATAGGGTGAAACCACAATAGCTGCCGAACGGCATCCCTTGCCCCCATAGCGAAATATGGCTTCCACAAGGTCCTTCATTTGATTTTCCTTCCTGTTATCCAGATAGGCCAATGAGAAATGTGCCGTCCGGATGAGAAAACGGGTGTCCGGCTTCTTCAGGTTTAACTCTTTTATGGCCTGCCGGACACCGGGTACGGACTCTTCAGAGCCTGCAAAGAGAATGGCATCGTTCTGCATATCTTCCAGATCGTGCAGCCGGTGACTCCATTGCACATCGATACTGCTCCAGGCACCAGTTTTTTTGACCTCATTCAAGAATGTGGGTAGCAGGTAGGGATCCTTTCGGGAGATTTTCCCGGTGTAGCGCGCCCCGCTCAGCAAAACGGCCAAAGCATCCTGGAAACCAACCAGCGGGAGGTTGCCGGCATGCAGGCAGAGTACATTTTGTTCCCGGGCATTGTTGTCATCGCTGATGCCGCTTCGCTCGACCCACTCCTCCAGGGCGGTCCGGTTAAGCGTGCTTTTAAGTGCATTCAGGGAATGTTTGATATCGTGAAAGGCAAAATACTCATCCTCCACGGTTCTGGCTATTGCTTCCCTCAGATATTCATTATCATCCGTCAGCCAGTGCTCAAAAACTTCGAGAAGCGTATCTATTCTACTTTGAAGATTAGACATTGTTTATTGAAATTCGTTTCAGATTTCGGTCTTTCGTATTTTGAGTTTCACCTTTAATCTTCATCAATTAAAAAATTGCAGCCCCTCAGATCCTTGGGATTCCATCTGCCCAGCACCTGAAAACGCCCCTCATTATCCATGATCCCTTTGTCACCGGTCAGGATAAACGAACAGGAATGAACGTTTGCAAGGTCAATTATTCCAATCAAGCCCTCATGGTAAGGGAGCAAGTCATGCTGGGGATCATCAGGATCCCGGACCGAGGCTTTCATCCAGGGAACCGGGCGGAACCAGTTACCTCCCAGGGCATAGGCCTGACTAAGCAGCTCCGCCATACCGTATTCCGAATGTATGCGGTCCGGAGCAATATCAAAGCCCTTCGATAGAATCCTATGCATCTCCTTACGCTCCATTTCCCGCTTGTGAGTTTTCATGCCGCCGGTTTCAATAACAATGCTGTTGCCGGGCAAAGCGACATCCGATAGCTCAACCAAGTCAACCAGGCCGAAAGCGGCTCCAAACAGAATGAGCCTGCGACCCGATTTTCTAATATGATCAATCTCATTTTGATCCAATGGTTCATCCAATGGTAAAAATCGGCTCAATTCGCTCTG
>DATFJD010000416.1:0-5069 GCA_035269475.1 Halalkalibaculum sp. | reverse complement strand
TGGAGGTCAAAGCAATATCCGAATGCCTCAGGGCATCGAGAGTATGCAAGATGGCAGGAAATGGAACCTTATCATCGGAGGCAGATCTGCCATAAATGCGCCAGTCGGGGTTAACTTTCTCTCCGGCACCGGGCAGTTCAACCCGTTCGCCTCCATCCTGCATGGATCCGGAATATATCACCGGCTCCCAAGGGTCGTGTGTCCAGTTTTTTGGATCGGCAGGCTGACCGTCGTAATGCACATATATGATCAGAGTCCGTTCGACGCCCGGAGTCTTGATCTCCCCGTAAACTACCGGTGGCACCTCCGGCTTGTCGGGCAGGGTTAGCAACTCCATGCTGGCACCTCGTTTTTCGAACTCATTGATCAGATACTCAGCATTCCTTTTGATGTTCGGCAGGTCGGATGCAACATTTGGAATCTTTAAAAAAGAGAGGTATTTGCTGAGAATTTCCACTTCATGCTGCTGCCGGTAGTCTCTGACTTTTTCTACTGTCTGCGATTGTGCATAGACCGAACCGCTAATAAAGAGGAGTGTTAAAACTGCAATACTGATTTTATTCATATCATCATTATTTAATGGCCGTAAAAAAAGCCTTTAATAGTTTCATCGGCGGGCAGATCGGCAACCTTCCGTTCCCCTTCCAGGTACTTAATGATTCTCGCATATCCCTTCTCTAAAATATCGTAATCCCCCTGATTGGCAAATATGGAAAATGAGTAAATGCGTTCTCTCTCTTGGTATACGGTAACTCTATAGTTTTCTGTGATATCACGATCCAGAAAAAGATCCAAATCGCCGTGACTTAAGGAATGGATACGGCGCCCGAGGGGAATGTCATCGCTTTTCTCCCTTGCCTTTATTTTGTCAATAATAGCCGGTATATCTGTTTTCTCCTGGGGTTTTGAGGGGCTTGAAAATAATTTTTTGAGACTTTCAAACATTAAAACTGTGATAATATGCGATTAAAAAGTTTATTTAGAAAGCTAGACAGTGTAATAGTTAAAATCAGTTAAAACTCTAGAGGAGCTGACAAACATAATATCCAAAAGGTGGAAGGCTTCAAATAGGCAAATAACTGGTTGTAGTATATCAACCTGTCTAACAGCCAGCTGATCAGGATTTTTAAAGAAGACTGGAAAAGCGCTTCTTTGATATCTTCTGCTATAGATCCTGAAACTAGTTCAGGATGACAATACAACTTTTTAAGGCTCAGAGGGAGTTGCACTCCCCTTTCTGGGATGCGGCTTTCAAACTTTGCTCCTGTAGATCGGACAGCCTGTCCGATCCGGCACGTGCCAGGTAGTCAACTCCTTGCTGCCCGGGCAAGCTGCCCGAGCTACGTACACATTCCCGTCGAACTTCAGTTAGTTTCTGGTCCCTTTCATTCCTAATTTGCGCTACTGCTTCGGCTGGCAATGAACCTGCTAAGCGAAATGTAACAAAATACTCAGCGCCACTCGGCTGCCAATGGGGAAGGTTTCGTTTATAAAAGCTCATGCTCTTTCTCCAACCCAATCAAAGGTCAATAAAATTTATTAGCTAATAGAAAGTTCGTACAGCCTGTCCATTCATATACCTGCAGGCTGCCGGTTTCCTGCTGCTCGGGCATTCTGCTCGGTCTACCTATGCTTTTTTTTGTGTTACCGCTAGACTTCTTCCACATAGGGATTCTCCTCTACAACCGCACCGTCTTTTAAATTGATAATGCGCTTGCCGTAACCCGCCATTTTTTCGGAGTGGGTCACCTGTATGATAGTTACTCCCTCCTCTTCATTAAGTTTTGCAAAGAGCTCCATAATCTCCTCACTCTGTTCGGAGTGCAGGTTGCCGGTGGGTTCATCAGCCAGTATCAGCTTTGGGTTGCCGATCAAGGCCCGTGCTACACCGACCACCTGCTGCTGTCCGCCGGAAAGCTGCGGTGGAAACAGGTCTTTCTTCGCTACAATATTGAACCGGTCAAGCATATCGGCTACCATTGCCTTGCGCTGCTTGCCTTTTACCTTGCGGTATAACAGCGGCATTTCGATGTTTTCATATACCGTCAGTTCATCTATGAGGTGATAAGCCTGGAAAACAAAACCTATGTGGGACTTATGGTAATCTGACTTCCTTTTTTCACTCAGGCTGTGCACAGGTTCATCATAAAAAAAGTACTCTCCTTCGGAAGGGTCATCAAGAAAACCGAGAATGTTCAAAAGGGTTGACTTCCCCGCACCGCTCGGGCCCATTACTGTAATGAATTCCCCTTCTTCAATATCGAGGTTTACATCCTTAAGGATAAATGTGCGTTGAAACCGCTTGTCAATGTACTTATCAATGTCTCTTAGTTTGATCATTATTGTATGTTGTTGGTTGTGTGTCGTAAGTGGTTTGTTGTTCCTGGGATGCCAGCTATACAACTGACAACGGACCAAATACAACTGTCCTCTCTATTCACTTCGCAAACTATCTACCGGATCAAGCTTTGCCGCTCTCAGGGCCTGATAGCTGACGGTTGCCATTGCTATAAGTATGGTAATTAATCCGGCTAAAAGAAATACAGACCATTCAATTTCCACCCGGTAGGCAAAATTCTGCAGCCATTGACTCATCATATACCACGCTGCCGGAACCGACAGGAGGAAACCTATCAATATGAGTATGACAAAATCTTTTGAAAAAAGCGTCATTACCTGAACCGAGGTAGCTCCCAGAACTTTTCGTACACCAATTTCCCTGGTTCGCTCTTCAACCATGTAGGATGCAAGTCCCACCAGGCCCAGGCAGGCAATAAAAATTGCCAGTACCGCAAAGCTGGTAAAGATGTTTCCCGCACGTGTTTCCTGCTGATATAAGGCATTATATTCCTGATCAAGAAACTCGTACTCAAAGGGATACTGTGGGAACATCCTGCTCCAGACTTTCCCGGTTTCTTCTAGCGTCCCGCGAACATCAGAGTTATTAAAACTTATCAAAACCTTGTTAAAGCTGCTCCTTGGGAAAATAAAGAGCGGTTCTACGGGCCTGTGCAGAGAAGCAAAGTGAAAATCACTCACCACCCCCACTATAGTTCCACTACTTCCGCCGATGGATGCCTTTCGTCCCACCAATTCTTCGGGTTCCAGGCCGAAGTGTGCGGCAGTTCTTTCATTAACCAACATGGCATATTCCCTATTCTCTGAACGGTTTGCTCTTGTAAAATCACCGTCGGTAAAGGTCCTTCCGCTAACAACGTCAATATTCATAGCATCGGTGAAGCCGGGAGTGGTCCTGATGGCATTAATGATAAAGTTCGGCCCTTCCTCAACTCCTTCTATATCCGGACTATAACCCGCACGGATACTCGTCGGGGTCTCGGATGTCATAGCCGCTCCCTGAAAACCTGTTATCTGGTTTAATTCTGACTTCAATGTATTAAACCGGTTTTCCACATCATCGTAAGCCGTTAGCACCAGCACGTTATCCTGTTTATAACCCAGCTCTTTTTCCTGAATAAAGTTAATCTGCCTGTATATGATGATGGTGCAGATGATAAGAAAAATGGAAGCCGCAAATTGAAATACTACCAGGAATTTTCGCAGTTTCGGGCTGCCGCTGCTAATCTTAGCACCTTTTAAAACAGCGGATGGATTGAAAGAAGAAAGCATGAGAGCAGGATAACTGCCGGCAATCACCGTCACTGACAGGCCGGTTACCAGCAACAGAAGCCAGAACTCAATGGAGGTATAATCAATGGCAAGCGTTTGTCCCGTCAGCTGGTTAAACCATGGCATAAACAACTCAATGAGCAGAACGGATAATGCGATTCCCAAAACAGTGAGAAAAGCAGACTCCCCGTAGAACTGACCGACCAGCTGCCTTTTTTCCGATCCCAGTACTTTGCGGATTCCCACTTCTCGTGACCGCCTTGCCGACCGGGCTGTAGCCAAATTCATATAGTTGATACAGGCAATGAGCAGTATAAGAAAAGCAATTGCCGAAGCAGCCAGCACATAGCGTATATCTCCCTGCGGGGCAATGTCTTCCGAAACTTCAGAATAAAGATGGATATCTGTCAGAGGCTGAAAAATAATATCCAGAGAAGCCGCAAATTCGTTGCCGGAAAAATTTTCCCGGATAAAGCTATCCACCTTTTGTTTTAGTCCGGCTGACCGGGCTTGTTCATCGAGTACGATATAGGTATAGAAATTTGCGGAGCGCCAGGTATCATCACTCAACTCACTCCAGCCGCTTCGCGTTATCATTGATGCAATAAAGTCGTACTTAAAATGGCTGTTACTCCGCATGTTTTCTATCACTCCCGTGACCTCAAATTCACGGCCGTTTACTTCCAGGCTCTTATCCAGGGGATTTAGATTTCCAAAATACTTACGTGCCATCTCCCTGCTGATCACCAGTGCATTCGGTTTAGCAAGAGCAGTATTCGGATTACCGGATATAAGCTGAAAATCAAAAACCTCAAAAAGACTGGAATCGGCATAAACAAACTTACGTTCTTCAAACACCCGATCCTGATTGCGAATAACCAACGGCTGGAACCTCCCCGCATCAAATAAACGGACACCTGCCTCCACTTCAGGAAAAAGCTTCTGCAGCGTGGGTAACATCATAGAAGGGGTTAAGGCAATATGCGCCTGCGGATGATCCATGGTGATCCTGTAAATCCGTTCAGACTTCGAATGATATTCATCATACGAGAGCTCATGCGATACATACTTAAAGATTAACAGGCACACAGCTATCCCCACTGCAAGCCCGAGAATATTAATCAGGGAGTATCCCTTATACTTTCGAAGGTTACGCAGCGCTATTTTGATGTAGTTTTTAAGCATTGTTTTTCTCCTTTTAGTCGAAGCAAACGTGAAAAAAGGGGACAGAAGACCGACGACGGATGACCGGATAAACCGTCATCGGTCCACCGTCAAGCGATTTCTCCCGTCTCACGTTTCACGTTTGACATTTGCTTTTATTCACTTCTTAAACTATTAACGGGATTCGTAAGAGCCGCTTTAACCGACTGATAGCTTATGGTTGCCCACGCCACCGTAAGAGCCAGCCCACCGGCCATGAGGAATGTCCATAAGGA
>DATFJD010000415.1:0-11430 GCA_035269475.1 Halalkalibaculum sp. | reverse complement strand
ATACTGCTTTGGTCTCGGTATGTTTCAAAACTACAGATCACAAAAGGAATGAGTTAAGGGAGTCAATCGAAAACGGAAGTGAAGTATATCCCCGATGTTGTAATTCGCGAAATCAGTGTTTAGCCAACAGTACGAAACTAGCAGAACATATTGGCGGCGAGATCAGCATTAACAGGGAATCGGCAAAAGACGTAGAGCTAAGCTTTTCGCTGCCGGTGATATCAGGTATGAATTAGACAGACACCTAGAAACATATATTGCAGCGTGCTCCCTTAGAGTTCTGTAAATAGCCTTTGAAATGCTGATACCTTGTTCTGCGTTTCATTTCAAACTCTTCCAATTGATCCGCCCTAATGGAAGATTTGCTGATTCCCATATTTCTCCTGATTTTCGTACGCAGATTGCAGATTCTTGTTTGTCGCGGGCTTAAGAAAAAGTCGAACAGCCTGTTAAATTTTGTTTCTTTTTCTGAAAAGAAGCTTTCATAACCACCGCTGCCTTTTCCTGTATGTCCGCTTTGATCGGATTGGTGTTCCGGCAGCATCCACCCATGCTTTTTATGTTCATCTTCCGAGGAAGGTAAAAGTTGAGGAAGGTATTTGGGGTATGGTAAATATTTCTGAACACGTTGCATACTTTCTGCCTGCCTAATTGCAGGAGATAATAGTGCAAGATGAAGTGATTTGTTCAGCATTTGCAGGTTTATATGCGTTGGTTAAACAATACCCGATTTATTACCTATATCAACTACCTTTCCAAAAGTAATAATTGTATGCCTCTGACGACCATTAGAATAAATTAATTTATATCACTCCGGTCTGTCAAAGCAATAAGGGAATTCATTTTAAGAGTTTGGTTTATTTCAAGCAGAAACAGGGATGTAGTGCAAAAGGAGAAATGAATATCGACATGTTATATGCTGATGTCATGTCAACGATTAACAGTCGTTTTTTCGCCGGTTTCTTAATGGTTATTGGTTATTCGGTGTCCCTTGTCCTCCCCTAATATAGCTTGACCGTATTTATTGAATGTTTGCTTAAGGCAGCCCTTTGGGTCCATAGAAAACCCACCGGGAATTTATTACTACCGTCAGCGGTCGAGCCCCCCCTTAAAGAGTCATCCCGACCGCCTGCGGAGGGATCTCATCCGTTCAAACAGCGTTGACCATCTCCTAGCCGATGAGATCTCTCGACAAGCTTAAGATGACTTTGGTTTTCGACTGCTTTCCCATGAAGCACATATCCGGAAAGGTGTTGTTACTTAGAAATGTGTTGTTCCTTTTTGTGTGGATAAAAACGAACCAATGCCTTTGACAGGGGTACTTTTGGACGCCCAAAATACCCCACAAACCATTGAATTACTGGTCATATTGGAACAGACATTCACGAATAACGGGCAAGCTAATTCAGGGGAGGACACCTAATAACTGATAACAAATAACCAATAACCCAATCCGATACGTCATTTCAAGCTTGACACAACACTAATTTACTTTAAGAGTCCTGAGGCCGGAGGGATGCCGAGACGTGCGAGACATCAAAAATAGCTTACCTCAAATTTTATGATGAAATCACTTAAGGAAAATGAGAACCCTCCGATAATAAGGATTGCCGACCGAGACAGGCTAAAGATCATATAAAACAGAAGTGTTAATAGGTAACCGGCACCGTTTAAAAACGCTGGCGGATAGAGCAAATCGACAGATCACCAATAAGAAACAGGTTTAGATATGGGCAAAATTAAAGCACTTGTTGTAGACGATTCAAAAATAATGAGGAGTGCGGTAAAAAGAGCACTTGATCAGCTGATGGTCGCTGAATTCGAATATGTCGAGGCGATGGACGGGCAAGACGCGCTCGACAAGTTCAATGATGATATACAGATCATGTTCGTTGACTGGAATATGCCGAATATGACCGGCGTTGAGTTTTCAAGAGCTGTCCGCGACCAGGGGGCAAAGATCCCAATCATCATGGTGACGGCTGAGAAGTCTATGGGAAAAGTGGATAAAGCGCTGAATGAGGGTGGAGCTAATGAATACATTACCAAGCCTTTTACCGCAGACAAGATGTACAAGGCAATTAGCCGGTACATCGATGAAGACGGCAATATGATTGGAGACAGCGAGGAAGAAAGTGAGAAGAAGAGCTTCTTCAGCGGAATTCTAAAATCTTAAAAAAGAGCAGATGATTACAAAAAAAATTAGCAAGCTGGATCACATCCCCATAGAAATTGTGGAACAGGTAAAAAAATCCGTTATCAACACTTTTGCCTCTATATGCGGTGAGGAGCCTTTGTATATAGAGAAACCCGATAAAAGCGGCCCTTTAAATGGGATGATTGGCAATATAGCCGTTTTTAATACCGAAAAAACGCTTTCACTGATGCTTGCCATCCCAAAGGAAACAGCACTTAGCCTATCGGAAATATTTATCGGGATGGAGCTTCCATTTGAAAGTGATGACATGGGTGACCTGATCGGTGAGATATCGAATATCCTTGCGGGAGATGTGGCAGCAAATATTGAGAAGGTTGGCTTCAGAGGACAGTCATCATTGCCGACCGCTACCCGAGGGAGTGACCTAACGCTGTTTATGCCTAACAAGCCGCCAACAGAAGAGATGAAGTTTTCGGGTTCTACCGGTGAGTTCTGGCTGAATATGGCATTAAGTGAATCAAAATAAAAAGTACTTGAATTATGAGCGGCAAAGCAAAAAAAGGCGTTAAGGATCTTGAAGATATCATCCGTGCACTGGCAGATGTATGGCCTACCGACCGCGATAATGTGGCTATAGCGGGTGCAAAATTTGAAGAAATTATCGAGAGTTTTGATAAAAATGTAGGTCAGCTACAGAAACTCATCGATTTAGCCTGGGAAGGGTTGAAGCATCTTTACGAAAAAGATGAATATTTCATGAGTGTAAAGGCAGCAACCATGCAGGCTGTTAATACTATCCGCGAATACCTGCTGAAAGAAGGCAACATCGAGGTGAAAGACTTTGAAAAAGCCTGCAGCGATTTAGATAAATCCCTCTCCGGCGCCGGGGAATCAGCCGATACCATTATTGAACTCGATGATGAAACAATTCAATCATGCCAGAAGGAGAAAGAAACAGAAGCTGAGGCAGAGCCGGAACAGGAAGCCGTATCTTTGGATGACCTGGCTTCTTTTATCTTATCGGTTGATGAGGAATCTATAAAGGAAGACGATCTGGATAAACTAAGCGGACTTCTGGAGAGTCTTTCAAAGTCAGCTACCGAAAGCGTATCTATACCACTTAAGGAAGCGTTTTACATTGTTGCTCAAGTACAATCGGCTGCAGATGATTATCCAAAAGGTTGGTTGATGGATATCTCCGCGAAAACCGAAAAGGCAATTGAAATTGAGGCCGATGAGGACTGGCAGCAGTCGGTTGGCGGTAAAGAAGAGAAGGTAATCCCCACAGGAGAGGAAGCAGTTAAGACAGCAGAAAGAGAAGGCGCAACAGAATCCGGAGTGTTTCACATTCCCGAAGATGTGGAAGTGGCCATGATGGGTGAATTCATTACCGAGTGCACCGAACTAATAGAGATGGCTGAAATTGCCCTTTTGGATCTTGAGGAGACGCCAAATAATGAAGAGCTGATCAATACTGTATTTAGGGCTTTTCACACCATCAAGGGTACTTCTGCTTTTATGGGGCTGGATCCCATATCTGAGTTTACCCATTCTGTTGAAACACTGCTCAGCATGGTGCGTGAAGGAGAACTTTCCTTTGATGCTGCCTGTGCTGATATCACGCTTGAATCCATAGATGTTATCAAACAGATGCTGGTTGTGGTAGAAACAGCTGCCGGGGGAGATCCGCTGCCTGAACCTGGCCGGTATCAAATTTTACTTGACGTGCTCGATAACGTATGTGATGAGGGCGTGGAACCTAAAACTGCAGTGGCAGCTTTGCCCAAAAACGGGTTCTCGGGAGGAGTGAATGAGAATGATACTCTGAATGAAAAATCCGCCGGCGATGACGAGCTGGCAGAAGATGGAAGTGCTGATAAAGGTGTGATAAAATCGGAATCGGAATCTTCGGTACGGGTTAATGTTAGCCGTCTCGACAGGCTCATAGATATGGTCGGGGAACTGGTTATTGCCCACTCGGTAGTGGCGCAAGACAAGGCTATCCCAAAGGATACTGAGCTTCAGAAGAAAGTAAATCACACCACGAAAATTTTGCGTGAGCTACAGGATACCAGCCTTACGCTTCGCATGGTCCCCCTTAAAGCTACCTTTCATAAGATGAACCGGCTTGTGCGGGATATTTCGCGTAAAGCAGGTAAATCCATCAAGTTTTCAACTTTTGGTGAGGACACGGAAATAGACCGTAACATGGTTGACATCATAAGTGAGCCGCTGGTGCACATGCTGAGAAATGCCATTGACCATGGCGTAGAAGATCCGGAAACCCGGGAAGATAAAGGCAAGCCGGAAACGGCGAACATCTGGCTGAGGGCATCCCAGGAGGGAGGTAAGGTAGTCATAGATATTGAAGATGACGGCCGGGGTATTGACAAAGACAAGATTTTGAAAAAAGCCGTATCAAAAGGATTGGTTGATCCTGAAAGGAAGCTGACAGAAAGTGAAATATATAACCTGATTTTTCTTCCGGGTTTCAGTTCCGTAGAAAAGGTGACCGACCTGTCGGGAAGAGGCGTTGGTATGGATGTTGTCCGCAGGGCTATAGAACAGCTTCAGGGAAAAGTGGAGGTTTCATCCGAACTGGGTAAGGGCACCAAAATATCCCTTGAACTGCCCTTTACGCTCGCCATTACCGATGGCATGCTGGTCAAGGTAGGGACCGAACGATTCATTGTACCTACGATAAATATTGATATGACATTCCGTGCAGGGATAGATGATCTCTATACGGTTTTAGGAAATTCAGAACAGGTCTCATTTCGTGGCCAGTCTGTTCCGGTAGTTCGGTTGCATAAACTATTCGAAATTGAGGATGGCAAGGAAGATTTACTGGAGGGAACGATGCTAATTATCAAAAACAATAATAAGCGGTATGCATTGCTGGTCGATGAGGTGGTAGGCCAGCAGCAGCTTGTCGGTAAATCAATCAACATGCTGGTTAAGATGCATCATATATCCGGCGGAGCTATCCTTGGCGATGGCAGGGTAGGTTTGATTCTGGATACGGCTACACTGATGAATTGACGCCGGGAATCCGTCCGTGCGGTTTGACTAATCAATTAAGAATACAAACATGAATTCAGTTAAAAATGTGAACGAAAGCAGATCGGGATTAGGCCTCAGGAAATCTGAGTTTCAGAAAGTGCGCATCATGCTTCATGATTATTGCGGGATAAACCTCCATGACGGTAAGGAAGCCCTGGTTCGGGCCCGGTTGATGAAACGGATTCGAAAGCTGGATATGAATAGCTTCGAAGAGTATCTGAACTTTTTGGAAGTGGATGAGTCGGGCGCGGAGTTTCTGTCGCTGGTGGATGTGCTTACCACAAACAAGACCAGCTTTTTTCGGGAAAACGAGCATTTTGATTTTATACGAAGAGAGGTCATTCCCAACATGGCTGGCAGGCATGTGAAATGGTGGTCGGCGGGTTGTTCAAGCGGAGAAGAGCCGGTTACCTGTTCTATCATTTTGCAAGAAGAGAAAAAGGCTATGCCGGGTGCCGCAGTAAAAATTCTGGCTACAGACATTTCCAGGGATATTTTGCAGGCAGCCCGAACGGGTATCTATACCGATCAGAGACTGGCGGAAATACCCGGATCGGTCCGTAATAAATACTTTGTGAACGTTGATGAGGGAAAGTATGGAGTAAATAACAGTGTACGTCAGATGATTACCTATGGCAGGTTAAACCTTCAAGAAGCGTGGCCGATGAAAGGGCCATTCCATGTGATTATGTGTCGCAATGTGATGATCTATTTTAACCGTCAAACCCAGCAGGAGCTGGTCAGCAGATTTTATAACATACTAGAACCTGGCGGTTACCTGTTCCTGGGACATTCGGAGAGTGTAACGGGAGGCAATCACGGGTTTACCAATATTCGGCCGGCGGTATACCAGAAATTGTAAAGAGATCATATCCTGAATGAAAACGGTAGTTGGAGTAGGTGATTTAAGAGCATCTGAGAATCTCAGCGAGACAATTGTAACCTATGCACTGGGCAGCTGCCTGGGTATAACCCTATATGATCCAACCATCAGGGTTGGGGGCTTACTGCATGTGATGCTGCCGCTCTCGAAAGCAGACCCGGTTAAGGCAAAAAGGAAACCGGCCATGTATGTCGATTCGGGCCTGGCGCTGATATTAAATGAAATTTATGATCTTGGAGCACAGAAGAAAAATCTTGTGATTTCTGTAGCCGGCGGGGCGAGCATGAAACAGAATATTAGTGATGACTATTTCAAAATCGGGAAGAGGAATTTCACAATTTTGAGAAAGCTGCTATGGAAAAACGGTTTCATGATTGCCAACCAGGAGGTGGGAGGTACCAGATCACGGACCATGGCCCTGAGATTAGTAGATGGACTGGTAACCATCAACAAACGGCCGATTAGATCTTCGGGCAATACAGAAACAAATGTTCAGCAGGATATGGGCACCAATTTCATATCAGCTAAAACGTAATGTAATAGGGTGACAAAGATGAAAATCAATGTATTAATAGTAGAAGATTGTTCGGTTATGCGCCTGTTGATTAGCCGAACGCTTAAGCTCAGCGGACATGAAATCGGGGATATCACAGAAGCTGAGAATGGAGTTGAAGGGCTGAAATATTTGAAAGAGAAGAGTATCGATCTGGTGATCATAGATATTAATATGCCCGTGATGGATGGGCTTGAAATGCTGGAGATGATGCGAAAAGATCCGCAAACTAAAAGGATACCGGTTTTAACGGTATCCACTGAAAGTAATACCAAAAGGGTAGAATTTATTTCAAAGCTCAGTTCCGGTTTTGTTCACAAACCCTTTACACCGGAAACCCTGAAAAAGAATTTCTTAAAAGTTTTAAAGGAACAGCCGATAACCCAAACAGCCGCATCATATGCATTGGACATATCGAAAAATGGGAGGAGCCGTTAAGGTATCCCGAAACCTGAATAAGTGGTGAAAGTTATGAAACGAAAAGTATTGATTGTTGAAGACGAATGCTTATTGCGCCTGGTTATCAAACGTACCTTAATGAAATGTACTCTTGATATAGAAGAAATATACGAGGCAGGTAATGGCACTGAGGGATTAGAATGCCTGGAAAAGTGTGCTGTTGACCTGATACTCACCGATATCAATATGCCGGTTATGGATGGTATAACAATGTTGAATCATATTTATGCTAACCCGTTGTTCAAAGAGATTCCTATTGTGGTAATCTCTGCAATTAACGATCAACAGCGGATTGAGGAGTTTTCGGGTAGAGGGCTTGGTTTTTTATCCAAGCCTTTTACTCTTCAACAACTGGAAGAAGAAATTTACAAACTTGATAAGGTTACCAATGAATACGGATTACTCGGATAAGATTCGCAATATCGCTATAAACACTTTTGAAATTACCTGTTACATGTTTCCCATTGAAGAGTGGGAGGTAGAAGACTATACAGATTTAGATCAGCCCGATGGCAGTGTTCGTTCTATTGTCAGTTTTGACGGCGCGGCTGTCGGCGGGATGGTTATTACACCTTCCGCAGAGCTTCTCAGTGCCATGGCTATCAATATGCTGGGGGTTGAAGAAGCGGATGAGGAGCTCAAACAGGGAGCCCTTTGTGAGGTTGCCAATATTATCTGCGGAAATACCGTACCTCTCTTTGCCAAAAACAATAATATCTGCTACATCCGGCCGCCCCGAATTGCGGAAGAGCATGAAGATACCGACCGGACCTTTGAAGGCATGCATAAAGAGTCGCTCAGTGTATTTCTTGACGAGGGAATAGCAGAGATTCTCATTTATTACTCAGAGGAGGTAAAGGTATGATTAAAGTTTTGATTGTCGATGATTCGGCACTGGTACGAAAGCTGTTAACCGAAGAGCTCAGCAAGCAGAAAGATATTGAAGTGGTTGGTACGGCGGTTAATCCCTACGTGGCCCGTGATAAAATTATAAAGCTAAAACCGGACGTGCTGACCCTGGATCTGGAGATGCCCAGGATGGACGGGCTTTCATTTCTGTCTAAGCTGATGAAGCACTATCCGATGCCTGTTGTTGTTGTGAGTTCACTGACGCCAAAGAACAGCGAGAATGCGCTGATGGCTCTCAGGCTGGGCGCGGTAGATGTAATATGCAAGCCCGGATCGGCCTATTCCACACAAGATATATCAAAAGAAATTGTAAAGGCTGTTCGTGCGGCTTCGATTGCACGGTTTGACAAAACCATGAATGCGACGAATGCTGACGTGACGACCAGGAACCAGGTTAAAAAGACGCAGACGGTTCGATTGATACATACCACCAATAAGATGATTGCCATCGGTGCGTCAACGGGAGGGACAAGGGCACTTGAGGCCGTACTGACTGAACTGCCTGCAAATTTACCGGGAATTGTTATCGTTCAGCACATGCCCCCGGTGTTTACCAAAAGTTTTGCCGAACGGCTTGACAGTATTTGCAATGTACATGTTAAAGAGGCTGAAGACCAGGACTTGATCGAACCGGGAAAAGTACTGCTTGCTCCTGGGAACTATCACATGCTGGTAGAAAAAAGCGGGGCAAAGTACTATGTCAAAATAAAGCAGGGCCCGCCGGTTCATCATCACAGGCCGAGTGTGGATGTGCTGTTCAATTCGGTTGCAGAAGCCGCCGGCGTTAACGCAATGGGGGTTTTGCTGACGGGTATGGGAGCCGACGGTGCAAAAGGCCTGCTGGAGATGAAAACAAAAGGAGCCCATACCGTTGCCCAGGATGAGGCGACTTCCGTGGTTTATGGAATGCCCAAAGAGGCAAATAAGATCGGGGCCGCGCTGGAGGTACTGCCCATTCAGAGCATTGCCAGGTCAATCATCGGCCATATGAAAGAAAAAGCAGCTCAGCCAAGTTTATAAAATACTTAATAAAATTGTATAGCAGGAAAAAATACTATGACAATCAATATTCTTGTTGTGGACGACAGCGCGGTAATGCGGAGCATGATTATCAAAACGATAAAGCTCTGCGGTATTGGCATCGGTGAGATTTATGAGGCGGCAAATGGCCGGGAAGGTCTTGAAGTTTTAAAAAATGAATGGCTTGACCTGCTGTTTGTCGACGTTAATATGCCTGTTATGGACGGTATGGAGATGCTTGACAGGATAAGAGAAAATCCGGATACCAAAGATCTTCCGGTATTGATCGTGTCTACAGAGAGCAATAAAGACCGGATAAAGATTATAGACCGCCAGAATGCCGGATTTGTACACAAGCCTTTCACCCCGGAGGTTTTGCGAGGGAAGATTTTGGAGATGCTGGGCGTGCTGGAGTAGGGGGAGTTATAAGCTAACAGCGGTCAACTTATTGCCTGGGATATAAAATCCTCAAGGCGCAATGCCTCACTATTCTTATTAGGCAGAGAAGTTTATGGTATATACAGTTACGTTCAGAGCTATTCTTTAATCTTCTATTTTCCCTCACCTTTTCTTGTACCGCTGCTTTGCAATGCCCCGAATTAGCAATTATTCGGTAAATGCAGCGGGCCTGAATACCGGCTTTGCCAAACTAAGAGCTAACACATCTTGGAGGCGTACTGCATCATAAATTCACTCACAATTCATCTTCCCGTGAATAAGAAAGATCTAACAGAACTGCTTAAGATTTTTTTAGCTCTCCCGATAACAAGTAAATAAGAAGAATCCATTGCTTTTGAAGAGCCGCATGTTACCGGGTTTATGGCTCACACAATTATAATTTAAAATGGATCCGGTATAAGGTTTGAGATATTTCCAGGCTGATACAGCAAATCCAGGTCCATTAGATCGAAGCATAAAAGCGAATAATTAGGAAATAACATTATGGAAGAAACATTAGCAGAAGAAAACCAAAACGAGAATAGCATCCCGGAGATAGCGGGGGGAAAGTTTCTCAGCTTTTTTCTGGGGAAGGAAGAATATGCGATTGAGATCCTGAAAGTGCAGGAGATCATCGGCGTGATGCCCATCACGCCGGTACCCAAAATGCCCGGCTATATCCGGGGTGTGCTAAACTTGCGGGGAAAGATTGTACCGGTGATGAATCTAAGGCTGCGCTTTGATCTGTCTGCTATAGAAGACACCGCTGAGACCTGTGTTATCGTGGTGAATGAGGGCGGGTACCAGATGGGCGTACTGGTAGACAAGGTGTCGGAAGTTGCCGATATCGAGACGGCGCAAATAGAGGATGTACCTTCCTTCGGTATCACCGGCAATAGCGAATATCTGGCCGGCATAGGAAAGGTTAAAGCTTCGGTTAAGATGATTATAGATGCTCACAAGGTAATCTTTGACGTACCCGGAGAGGTGCTCGATTCAAATAAGAATACAGTTACCCAATAAGAAAATTACTTAACAAATAAGGATAAAAAGGAAAACGATATGAATACGATAAAAAAATATGTCGAAGAATTCTCTACCGGTTCCGGAAATTCCGGTGAAGGTAACTGGACCATCGGCAAAAGAATTATGCTGCTTACCATAATCGCGTCATCCATTACCCTAATTCTGGGAGGTATTTCGATATTCTCCCTGAATAAGATTGACGGTTACTCTGAATCTCTTAATAATATAAGCTTGAATGAATGGGGTACCTCGGCCGCTTTTGATCAGGCTGTTCGAAAAGCCGGTTATGAATTTCTGCAATATAAATTATCACGGGAGGATAAGTATTTTGAAGCAGCGACTTCTCACTTTAAAAAAATTAACGGTGAGATAGGAGAGTTGCAGGGATATGTTGACAGGTTCGATGTTCCGGTTCTTGAAAGACATATCATAGGAATGCAGGATGCCAGTGATGCTTACCGTGATAATATGGAAGAGTTTTATCGACTCTCTGAGCAGGTCGATAATGGAACTATCGAAGCCGACAATGCCGCTCTTCTTGAAGCTGAAGAAAACGTACAACTGCGTTATGAAGGCCTTTTAGAACGTGCGGTTGAAGTTAATGAAGCTGCGGAATCAGGTGCCCGTAAACTTGCCGTACAAACCCAAGATACAGTGAATCAATATGTATGGGCTATAAGTGTGGTGGGGATAATTGCAGTTTTAGGTGCTCTAATATTCGGACTGCTCATAGGCCGTTCCATCAGCTCTAAGCTAAAAAATATCATTGACCGATTGAGTGGCGGGTCCGAGCAGGTAAATGCCTCCTCCGAGCAGCTCTCGGGATCCAGTCAGGAGCTCGCGGAGAGTTCCAGCGAGCAGGCAGCCAGCCTGCAGGAGACGACTTCTTCGCTGGAGGAGATGTCCTCGCAGATCAAGCAG
>DATFJD010000414.1:0-4470 GCA_035269475.1 Halalkalibaculum sp. | reverse complement strand
AAAGTGTAAACTGATGCCGTTATGCGTAATGTTTTTTAGTAGCATCAATACCCGGAATTTCCAAACTTTTTCTAGCTCAAGTAATGTTATCTCACTTTATCAATAAAAGTACAGCAGCCTATCCGCCGGACTTAAAATGGTTTTGAAGGCCCTCCATGCCCAAGCTATACAGTCCCTCCAGTGCTTGCTTCATTTCTTCTTCTTGTCCGTTTTCGGAACGAAACTCTGAAGACCACGTGAATTCTGAACGGTTGTTACCCAAGTCTTTAACCTGCATCGTACCAACATAGTTTTTTATAGGCATTTCTGATTCAACTATGGAGTAATTCAGAGTATGGTTTTCATGGTTTATACTTTGCAGTTTTTCCTTGACTTTACTCCCATCCTGCAGGGTCAGTGTTCTGATGGCACCGCTTTCTTTTCCGTCTGAGCTACAATCTGCTATTGCCTCGACAAAAGAATCTAACCGGCTGAAATCACCGGCCAGCTCCCAGACCTTTTCCGCATCAGCTTCAATAATTCCGTTAACTTTTACTTCTTGCATATCTGAACTTTTTCATTAGTATTGTGATGATATATGTCTCTGACGACCCGGGGTGATTAAATCTTTCCAAATAACCCTTGAATTTTTAGTTCTCTCATGATTTAGGTAAGATATTTACTTCATTAAGCTTCAATAAACCGGGGCAGAACGGAACGAATATTTAAAACAGTATAAGCAGGGTATAAGCGGTTTGAACATTTGTCAGCTATTCAAAGCTACCAGAAATATATTTTTTGCATTTATTCTAGCCTTCGTTGCTTTTTGCCAGGTAGAAGCCCGGGATTTATATATTGCAAACGCTGACACTACCGGCAGTGAGAATACAAAACCCCATCCCAATGCCGTAGCCTACAGTTCGGGTAAATCATTTTTTGGCCACGTTTTGGCTACACCTTCTTATTTGTTCCATTGGGCGACACGTCCACTAGGTTGGGGAATTAAGTTTTCGGAACGGAAGCTTCCACAGCTTTTACAGGGAGAACGGGGTCCTTACGGGGTTTATCCCCTGTTTGAGCTTGGCGGTGATGCACTGGGGGCGTACGGGCTGCTGCTCTATCATAATAAACTGACGCGTTACAATCATAAAGCCCGGATAGAGGCCCTGTTCGGCTCGGAGAACTATAACGATTTTGACTTTGAATATACCATACCCAAAGCCGGCTCAGATCGTAGCAGGGTGGAACTGGATGCCTCTTATTCAAACGATCCTATAAAATCATTCTACGGGGATAATGACTCCCGGCTGTCGGCAGAGAACATTTATGCAACAGAGAATCTGGAGATTGATGCTGTCTACAGCATATTGCTTTCCGAGAAGATAGATCTAAGCCTGCTGACGGGCTACCAAAAGATGGATATCAAGGAGAGTGAATCCGACGATGCCGATGAGCTTCCTTCCATACCCGGTGAACGCAGGGGTACCTCTACACTCTATTCACTGGGCAGTTCGGTTCGTTTCGACTTTGCCCAGGGTACGCCCCGAATCTTCAGCGGTTCCAGGTACCTTGCCGCCCTTCAATGGTATCACTCGCTTACAGATGGAGAGTTTCATTACCTGCAGTACTCCTTTGAATGGCAGCAGTTTATTCCACTGAAATTTTTGACCAACGAAAGAAGGTTCGCCTTCAAAGGCAGTCTGAAAAAAACAGCGCCCCTGGCAGGGAAAAGCATTCCTTTTTTTAAAAAACCGGGCCTGGGCAGTTCCTATGACCTGAGGGGTTTTCAGTCAGATCGTTTTCAGGACGACGGTTCGCTTCTTCTTACGCTTGAGTACCGTTACCCTTTATGGAACTTTGCCGATATCACCTTATTTGTAGATGAGGGACAGGTGTTTAGCCGCTATTCGGAAATAAGTATTCCCGACTTTCATACAAGCTATGGGTTTGGCTTTCACCTTATCTCGAGCAAAGGCTTTGCCTTTCGATCAGAGTTTGCATTCAGCAAGGAATCGTCCCGTGTCATATTATCCATTAACCCCAATTTTTGAATCTGCCTGCAATTGATATCCGCAACAATCTATAAACACCGGCTATTTAAGACTATTTTGCCTTTCGCAATGGCGGCGCTGGCGCTGTTCTCCATATCCTGCAGCAGTACCAAACCCTATACCCTTGGCCCGGTGAAGACCTTTGATCCGGACACTACCCGAATTCCTCAGCCCGAAGAGAATGCGTCGTATCAATACTGGGACCGCATCGACAATACCGTTTTTCATCAGATAGAAAAGCCACTTGACCTGAATAAAACCTTTCGTTTTGCCGGCCGGTTGATAGGCGTCTCAGATGCAAAAGAGGCTGTGAATGTTAACCGTCTTGACGAGGTACCCGAATCGAGCTGGTATCAATACCGTCACTATCACGACACCATGAGTACGAATCAGTTGAAGCAGGGGCCTAATTCGGTTGAGCCGGATACGTCCGGAAACTGGACGATTTTTTCTGCCAAGCTTGAAGGGGCAAATCCCGGATTTTTCATTGAAGATGCAAAGGGGAACCGGTTTTTGATCAAGTTTGACGGGCCGGAATATCCTGAGTTAACAACTTCAGCCGAAGTCATAAGTACCAAGCTTTTTTACGCAGCAGGCTATAACGTGCCCGAAGCCACCATCGCCTATTTTGATCCGGAAAAGGTCTCCATCGGGGAGGATGTTATGGTCATGGATAAGGGTGAAGAGCGTCCGATGAATATGAAAGACTATCGCAGCATTATAGAAGGCAAGACGCGAAATGCTCAGGGAAAGATACGTGCGCTGGCCAGTAAATTTGTTGATGGTATTCCGGTAGGACAGTGGACTTTTGAGGGTACCCGCAGTGATGATCCCAATGACAAGGTTAAACACGAAGACCGCAGGGAAGTAAGGGGGATGCGCATCATCAGCTCATGGCTGAATGATACCGACCGGCGTGATGCAAATACCATGGCAGTATATACGGATGGAGGGTATATCAAGCATTATGTACAGGATTTTGGCAATACGCTGGGCGCCAACGGGGCCAGTATCCATGGACCCATTTACGGGCAGGCATACCTGATAGATCCCCGTTATATGGCACGCAACGCTATCACTTTGGGTACGTATATTAACTCTTGGGAAACCATTGATGCGCAAAACCATATCCCGCATCCATCGGTCGGTTATTTCAGGGCGGATGTATTTAAACCGGGGCAGTGGGTTTCGGCACACCCGTTGCCAGCTTATGAAAATATGACCCTGCGTGACGCTTTTTGGGGTGCCAAACTGGTGTCCGGTTTCAGTAATGAAGAAATCAGGGCTATTGTTGAAACAGGCAAATTAAGTAATGAGAGTGCCGAGGAATACCTGGTGGATGTTCTGGTAAAGCGCAGGGATAAATTAGCGCGTTACTGGTTTTCTCGCATCAATCCCATAGATAAATTCAGTGCCCGGGATTACAGAGACCGGCTTGAGCTCACGTTCGCCGATTTGGGTCTCCAAAACGAAGTCTTTACAAAAGAGGAAACGATTTATAAATATACCATATTTGAGGTGTCCGGCGGCAGGGAAATTAAGACGGATACCTCTTCAGAACCTCGGTTATCTATACGTCGAAATCACCTGCCGGAAAGCGAAGCAGATGGAAAGCCGATTGTATTGGAATATGAAATAAGCACCAAACGCAAAAATGCCGATGTCACAGAAAAACCCACTAAGGTGTATATTGCTCTTGAGTCGGCCGGCCCACGGGTAGTGGGAATTCAGCGAGACTAACCCGAATTGCTATTATGGGAAAGATTGGAATCATAGAAAATATCCGCAAAAATTTCTTTGACATAAAGAAAAGGGAGTGGCCGAATGTGCTGCTTATGTCACTTTATTTCTTTATGGTGATAGCCACTTTTTGGGTGTTAAAGCCGCTAAAGCGGGGGATGCTGGTTAATTTTTACCAGGATAATCCCTTGCAGCTTCTCGGCGGCAGTTTTGCCGGGGCGGAGGTAGAGCAGCTGGCCAAGGTTGTCAATATGCTGGTGGTTTACGGTATTGTGGTGCTTTTCACACTGCTTTCCCGCAAGCTAAAGAGGCAGCACCTGAATCTTTTTCTGAACCTGTTTTTTGCCGGCCTGTTTATTCTGTTTGCCTTCCTGATAAGCAATCCCGGTGCACCCGTCAGCTGGTCTTTTTACGTGCTCGGTGACATGTTCAACTCGGCTATGGTCACCTTCTTTTGGGCCTATTCAAACGACATATTTACCTCTGATCAGGCGAAGCGTACCTATGGCATGGTTGGCCTGGGCGGAATAATTGGCGGAATCGCCGGGTCTACGGTTGTAGCGGGATATGTAAACGCACTCGGCCGGCCTACGCTGCTCTATTTATGTCTCATACCTCTCCTTTTGATGATTGCGATCGGCTATATCGTGAACAGCCGTTCAAAAGCTTCGGAAGAAAAGCAGGAGCAGAAGCCTTGCGC
>DATFJD010000413.1:0-3554 GCA_035269475.1 Halalkalibaculum sp. | reverse complement strand
ATGCATAAAATGATCAATTAAAATCGGTTATTATCCTTATAAAATTCCTTTTGGATACGATCCTTAAAAAAAAGATTTTATCCATATTCTACAAGAACACGTGCAGGAATTTACAACAGAAACTGAAATTACAACATTTCTTGAAATAATTAATGATTCATCCTCAAAAAAATATTTCTGGCAAAAAAGCCCTTTCCCTATATCGCGACCTGCTTCTACCCCGGCGTATTGAAGAAAAGATGCTGAATCTTCTGCGTCAGAATAAAATCAGCAAGTGGTTTTCCGGTATTGGACAGGAAGCCATTGCGGTCGGTGTAGGAAATGTCCTTAAAGACGAGGACTACATTCTGCCAATGCATAGAAACCTTGGGATATTTACCACGCGCGGGGTCGATTTTTATAAACTCTTTTGCCAGCTTTTCGGGAAAGCTGACGGTTTTACGGGTGGCCGGGACCGTTCGTTCCATTTTGGGGTGATGGAACACCGGATTTCGGGAATGATATCCCATCTTGCGGCAACCATGCCTATAGCCGACGGCCTGGGACTGGCATCGAAGCTCAAAGAGAATAATTTCATTGCACTGAGTTTTTGCGGGGACGGAGCAACCAGTGAAGGAGATTTTCATGAGGCGTTGAACCTCGCTGCTGTTTGGGAGCTGCCTGTAATATTTGTCATCGAAAACAACGGTTATGGGCTCTCCACTCCAACCACAGAGCAGTTTGCATGCGAGAACCTGGCTGACCGCGCTATAGGCTACGGTATGAACGGGGTTAAAATTGATGGCAATGATATATTTGAAGTCATGAATACGGTTGAAAAAGCCCGTAAAGATGCCCTTAAAGGAAAGCCTACGCTTATAGAAGCAAACACCTTTAGAATGCGGGGACATGAAGAAGCATCGGGTACTTTTTATGTACCGGATGAAAAGTTTGAGAAGTGGAAAGAGAAGGATCCAATAACACGATATGAACAGTGGCTCCTTGAAAACAGTATTGTAAGCAGCGAGGACAAATTTGAGCAAATACGGTCGGATATTGATAAAATGTTCTCCGGTCCCCTGCAAAGGGCCCTCGAAGCCGATGAACCTATATTTGATCGTGAAAAAGAATTGGCGGATGTCTATTCTTCCTTCCGGCCGGTATCCGCAAATAAGAAAAGTGGTTCTACTTCTGAAAAGAGATTTGTTGATGCCATCCAATTTTCGCTTAGAAAGGCTTTCGAAGAAGATGACAGGTACATCATCTTTGGGCAGGATATCGCAGAGTACGGAGGTGTTTTCAAGGTTACTGAAGGATTCCTCGATCAATTCGGCAAGGATCGTATTAGAAATACGCCCATTATTGAATCAGGGGCCATCGGATGCGCAATAGGCCTGGCTATGGAAGGGTTCAAACCGGTAGTTGAAATGCAGTTTGCCGACTTCATTTCCTGTGGTTATAACCAGATAGTTAACAACCTGGCCAAAGGACGGTACCGGTGGATGCCCCCATTGAACATAACTATTCGTGCGCCACACGGAGCCGGTGTTGGTGCCGGTCCTTTTCACTCCGAGTCTCCGGAGGGATGGTTCATGCAGCATCCGGGCCTGAAGATTGTAGTGCCCGCAACCGTTGAAGATGCTCAGAATCTATTGTACAGTTCCCTGCTTGACCCTAATCCCGTACTATTTTTTGAACACAAAAAACTCTATCGCAGCATCCGGGAAACCACGCCCGATGACTGTTCGGTGGAAGAGCTTGGAAAAGCCAAAATAAGAAAAAAAGGATCGCATGTCAGCATAATTACTTATGGTATGGGTGTGCATTGGGCCTTGGAACTGGCAAGGGAGTGCACTGAAAAAGGAATAGAATTAGAGGTGGTCGATCTGCGAAGCCTGGTACCGCTTGATATGGAAACCATAAAAAATTCTGTAGCTAAAACGCATAAAGTACTGTTGCTGCAAGAACCTTCTCGAACACTGGGCCCGATGAGCGAAGTTTCTTCATTAATCAACGAAGAATGTTTTCATGAGCTGGATGCCCCGGTTATGCGTTGCTCTTCACTGGATATGCCGATTCCTTTTAATACCGAATTAGAAAAGGGTTACCTGGCAAGCAACAGATTGAATGAAATGCTGGATAAACTGCTCGCTTACTAGCGACGGCAAGGACGTTGAATATATGAAGCAATTGAGGGTACTACTCTGATTCAACAAGATTCTTGTTCTCCTCGGCAATTCGCCTGGCGAGTTTTTCTTCAAAATCATCAGCTGCCTTAACCTTGTAATGATTTCGGAGTGCCTGGCAGCCTTCCTTTGCCTTTAAGGCAAAGGCCCGGACGGGATTAGCAAATTTCAGGTACTCATTAAATACTTGAAGCTCTATCCCATCCAGATTGCCATCTGAGAAATCAATTATAAATTCGTTAAGCTGACGATCGTTTGCGTAGTCAACGGTCTCCATTTGATAAAGGGTAATACATTAACAGGTAATTGTATTCCCTCTTACTTCACTACGCAGAAATTGTTTCAGGATAAACGTAACTTTCTAATAAATCCTGCAATTGTGCCCTTCCACGGTTAATACGAGACTTTACCGTACCCATTGGGAGGTCAGTAATTTCGGCAATCTCATCATAAGCCAGTTGCTGGACGTCGCGCAGAACTACTACTTCCTTGAAGTCATCGCTAAGCTTGTTGAGCGCTTTTTCCAGGTGATCCATGCACATTTTTTCGTGAAGAGAATCGTCCTGAAGTATATCGGTATCTTCCAGTTTCATCGGACGATCTTCCGGATCACTTTCATCCTTATGGATGGTTACCGTTGTCATGCGCTTTTTCTTCTTATAAAGGCTTTTAGCCAGGTTAAGCGCAATAGTATACATCCAGGTTGAGAATTTTGCGATACGCTCGTAGGAATGGCGGCTTCTATAGACTCTTAAAAAGGTTTCCTGTACCAAATCCTCACAATCCTGATGATCGTGGGTATATCGATATAGAAAATTGTGAAGCCTGTCCTTAAATCTTGAAACGAGAATATTAAATGCCTGTTCGTACCCTGCCTGAAAATATTCCATTAAATCTTCGTCGGAACATTGTTGCAACTTTTTCTTGGAAATAGATTCCATCTGTATGATTCCCTGATTAACATATTGCCGTTATAGTTAAACGGGGTCACCAACGCATCTTTTTAAGTCAGTTGATGATCCGTTTGATCATCAGGAGAAGAATCGTTGCAGGGTCCATTTTGCTAAAGCCTTTAGCAGCTCTGTCTGCATCAAGCAGTGCCTCAAATACAACAGGCATATCGTTTAGCCTGTAGTGTGAGGCGTCGTCCCACAGCTTGTTGAAGTACCAGCTGTTGTTAATTCCCATGGTGTTTTTTACCTGTTGTTTTGTATTACCCTGGGAGATAAGACGGCGAATTTGCCAGATGTTTGAGAACATATTGTAAAAGAACCCTACGGAACGAATAATTTCTCCCGTATCTGCTTTAGATTGTTGCAACATCTGTTCCGCAATAAACAAGGAACGTTCAAGGTTCCGCTCAATAAGGGCGTCTTTTAGCTCAAACAC